>CAYXKQ010000014.1:14477-18134 GCA_964465715.1 uncultured Chloroflexota bacterium | reverse complement strand
TGTCTCCGCCGATAGACCCTTCGCTGCGATATTCAATTCAATTTTTGATGGCGGTAGTACCTTCGGGTGCACTTGGCGATGTCGGCCCACCGGGAAACGCAATTGCCACGCGCCCGGACTTGAGCCCCGGCAGACGGTAACGGGAAGTTCCGAGTGGATCCGGCCTAGCGCTTTCGGGCCAATCAGCCAGTTGGGCGCAAGTCAGGTAAAGCACGACAATGCCGCGATCGTGCACTTCTCTCTGGCAAATTGCCAGCGCACGCTGAGGCGCCGCTACAGCCCGTGCCACAGCCGCTTCAAAAATGCCAGGCTCCCGGGTCGCTTCTCCCATGCGTGGTCGTGCATTTCTGATTTGAAGTTCCCTGACAAATTGGCCCAGCAACCGGACCTTGCCGCGACGTTCTTCCGATAAGTCGAGCTTCCACAAGGGTCTGGCAATCGCCAACGGAATTCCAGGCAAACCGGCGCCCGAACCCACGTCGATGATTCGAGGTGCGGCTACCTCACCCAAAAGGACGTCAAGGAGCGGGATGGCAGCCAGTGAATCGAGGATGTGCGAATGCCAACTCCAATTGGCCGAAGCACGGGAGATGTAACCGCGTGCCGCGGCCTCGGAAGCGAGCATCCGATTGAAGCGTCTGAGCAACCGTTGTTGGCCCGCCGGCAGGGCAGCTAACACCTGATCCAGGTCCGGAGCGACGTCGATCACAGCGCGATTCGGCCGCTGGCCATCATGACCGGAAGGTGGATACATAATCGGGGGCAGCGGTGAATGTGGGGAGAGATCTTGGAGAGGCTCTGGAGCCCGTGGCGGATGCAGTTCATTAAGGATTCAGAGCCCAGGGGCTGCCCTTTCTGCATCGATCCCGATCCGCGGGCCGAACCCGAGGGGCTGGTGGTGGCCAAAGGGAACGAAGTATTCGCGGTGCTGAACCGGTTTCCCTACAACGCCGGGCATATGCTGATCCTGCCGTACCGGCACATCGGCGGACTGGAGGACCTCAGCGATTCGGAGCTGGAGGAGATCGGCCGGTTCACGCGGGCCACGGTGACCGCCCTGCGGTCTGCCTACAGCCCGGCCGGATTCAACATCGGCGCGAACCTGGGCGGCACCGCCGGAGGGAGCATCCCAGATCACCTTCATTACCACGTAGTGCCCCGTTTTCCCGGCGACACCAATTTCATGGCCGTCCTGGGCGAGACCAAGGTGCTGCCGGAGGAATTGCCGGACACGGTGACCAAGTTGCGTCGCAGCTGGCCCCTGGCGCCGAGCAACGGCGAAGGCTAAACGGCAAGCTCTAAGACCGGATCGGGCACCGTCCGGGCCTGACCGATGGGCCAGTACACGAGCACCACCTTGCCGACGATCGCCTCGCGCGGGACCGGCCCAAAGCTGCGTGAATCCTGACTGACCGAGCGGTTGTCGCCCAGCACGAAATAGGCCCCGGCGGGCACGGTGGTCGAGGCCAGGTTGGCGGTCTCAAGGTCACCCAGGTACTCGCTCTCATCCAGCTCGCGGCCGTCGATCAGGATTTGGCCGTCGCGGACCGCGATCTCCTCGCCCGGGAGCCCGATCACGCGCTTTAGGAGCTCCTCGGTGGGCTTGCCGGGCCGGTACAGGACGACCACGTCGCCGCGCTGCGGGGACCCCAGGCCGTAGGAGGCCTTGCTGACCAGGGCGTATTCGCCGGGCTCGAAACTGGCCTGCATGGAGCGCCCGTCGATCGAGAACGTCTGCACGAAAAGGCGCGCCCCGAAAAAGATGACCAGCGCCAGCAGGATCGTCTCGGCGATCTCGAACAACACCGGGCGCCGGTCGGTCAGGGGACCGATCATGGCCGCCCCCGACGGGATAATTGATCCCTCCCAATTGCGGCCGCCAGAACGAAGGTCGGGACCCTGGCCAAACCGATTGAACCAACGCTCGAGCAGGCCCCGCGGATCCGCTGGCGGTCGTATCTGCCCACCCTGGCGGTGGCGCCGCTAATCGCGGCTCTGGACCAACTGAGCAAGGTTTTTATCACGGACCTCTTGGACGGACGTCCCGGTCAGGCGCAATGGGTAATCGAGCCGTTGCTGCGACTCCGCCTGGTGCACAACGACGGTATAGTTTTCGGCATCTTTTCGGGCGCGCTTTCGTCCTGGGTGACGATCTTGTTCGTGCTCGCCGCGCTCGCCGCGGTCATCGCCATTTTTCTCAGATACCTTCGCCAGCCCACCCTGCTGGCGCGTATCGTTCTTGGATGCATTATCGGCGGGGCGGCCGGCAACCTGATCGACCGCTTCCGGCTGGGACATGTCGTCGACTTCGTCGATCTAGGCTGGTGGCCGGTCTTTAACCTGGCCGACTCGGCGATCAACGTTTCGATGGTGGTCCTGGTCGTGCTGGTCCTGTTCGGCAAGCTGGAGCGCGAACCGCCGGCCCTGCCGCCGGCCGCATGAGCCCGGCGCAGGGGCCGACGCTGCGCTTTACGGCATCTGACGCCGACAACGGGGACAGGCTTGACCGCGCCCTGACCGCGCGCCTGCCCGGCCAGAGCCGCTCGGCGATCCAGCGGCAACTGCATGCCGGCGCCGGCGCCGTCAACGGGCAGATCGCCCGGCCGGCGCGGCGGATCTCCGCCGGTGACGAAATCGAATACATCGGGGCCGCGCCGGATGTGGTCGAAATCGTCGCCCAGGACGTTTGCTTCGAGGTTCTGGAAAGGTGCCAGGGCGTGCTGGCGCTGGTCAAACCGGCCGGCCTATCGGTCCATCCCGGTCCCGGCCACCCCGACCGGACCCTGGTCAACGGGCTGCTGCACCGCTATCCGCAGATTGCAACCGTCGGCGGGTCGGTGCGGCCGGGAATCGTGCATCGCCTGGACCTTCAGACCTCAGGAGTGATGCTGGCCGCACTCACCGATGTAGCGTTCCTGCACCTGCAGGCTGAATTCGCCGCGCGGCGGGTGGCGAAAACGTACCTGGCGATTTGCCGCGGAATCCCCGAGCACCGGCAGGCGCTGATCGAGGCGCCCATCGGGCGATCGGCGAAAAACCGCAGGGCCCAATCGGTAATGTCGGCGCGCGGCCGTCCGGCCACGACCGCTTACCGGGTACTTGCAACCGCCGACAACGCCTCGCTTCTGGAGATCGACCTGATGACCGGCCGTACCCACCAGGCGCGGGTGCACCTGGCGGCCCTGGGCCACCCGCTGTTTGGCGACTCGCTCTACGGCGACGGGAGCGGCGCGGAGCGGCAGATGCTGCATTCACACAAAGTGGAAGTGGCGCTGCCGAGCGGGGAAAAACGGGTGTGGAGTTCTGACCCGCCCTCCGACTTCGCCGCCACGCTGGACCGGGTTGGGTTCGGCCAGAAAGCAATCGAAAGCAGTTGAGTTTCGACAGCGATTCAGATTGCCGCCCCTCCAGTACTCATTGAATCTGTTTGCAAATCGCGGATGGATCCGCGAACTGGCGAAAACTCATGACCGAAGGAAGTGCCCTTGGGTACGAGTGGCTCCTGACCCACGGCGGCGACTGGGGCGCGGTGGATTCGACCGCGCTGGGGCGAGACCACGCCGACGCCGTCGAGGGCATTCACCTGCACTTCGTGGCCGCCGGTGGCGACGGACCGGCGGTGGCCGAGGGAGTCCATATTGACGGAGGCCGAACGCG
>CAYXKQ010000014.1:0-14467 GCA_964465715.1 uncultured Chloroflexota bacterium | reverse complement strand
ATCCGCAGCACGCGAAACCAACCCCATCCGGCGGGCAGTCAGCTGTTGCGTGACGGCATGATCATTCGGCTCGCCCAGGATTCACAATCTCCGATTAAGCGCCGATGTGATATCTATGAAACCAGTCCCCGATTCAGCAAAAAAGAGTCTGCCGATTAGCGGACGCGTTGGCATGGTCGGTTGCGGAAATACAATCCCTCACACCGTAAGCGGGGGGAAGATCTGCCCCGCGCGGCCATATAAAGGAGCGCTGTATGGCCAGTTCTACGGGCGATCAACAACCGGCCGAGGAACCGCGATCGGATCAAACCGAGGCGCAAGATCCGGGCACTGAAAACGTCTTCATCTGTGGTGAGGTTCAATGGACGTCGAGTTTGCATACATCTGCGAAGCCGCCGACTTTGGACACAGGGGCCCCAGCGCAATCGGAATCGGACAGCGGCTCATTGATTAGCGTGCGTCACGATTGCGCATCGTGGCGCAACTCGCATACCAAAGTTCAGAATCCGGACGACGTGAGATAGAGATTGCCGTCATCGATCCGGATGGCGGTGGCGTCTATCGTGAGCATCTGTTGCGTGAATTGCGATTCCCGCCTGAGGATGCACCTTTGCCAATTGGGCACGTCACCTTCGTAGGCCAATTCCGCGGATTGCGATTTGTTGAAAAAGGTCCCCATGCGGTTCAAATTTCCACTCCCGAACCGATTCTGGCGACCGTGCCGTTCGAGGTGATTTAAGCGACTGGATCTTTCAACTGCCAATCGTCGATCGACTTCGATTGGCAAGAATCCTTCCAAAGTGGCGTCGTTGGCTAAGCTGCGAATGAAATCCAACTGAATTTCTTTAGAGATTCAGTCTCTTCATAACCGGATATTGCTTTGCGGATATCTTCGACGATATCGGGCTCAAAATATTCCTCAAGGCAATGTGGGCAGACTTCCGCAGGAATCCCACTGCAAAAATAATTGCGGTTGGAAACCACAAACGCACCGCTTACCGACCGGGAGACAAGCTCTTCGCACCCACAATTGACACATGCCACGCTCCTACCTCCTCCGGCGGACATCATCCCAATCATTAGAGTCCGGTTCATAAATTGCTTAGCTGCCGTCGGTTGCCCCAGAGCTCGCTGGAGGGGCATCGGTCCGCGCTAGGCCGGCCAACAGCACGCCCAGCTCGTAAAGGGCGTACATCGGGATCGCCACCGCCATCTGCGTGAACGGGTCCGGGGTCGGCGTGATCACCGCGGCCAGGATCACGATGACCACGATCGCGTAGCGCCTGAATCCCTTGAGGCGCTGGGCCGAGACGATGCGGAACTTGGCCAGCAGGAATATCGCAAACGGGGTCTCGAATACCAGTCCCACCACCAGCAGCATCCGGGCCACGAAACTCACGTATGAATCGATGCTCAGTTCGGTGTTGATGTCCTCGGGCGCGAATCCGGTCAGGAAGTTCAAGGTGAATCGCAGGATCACGAACCAGCAGAACATCACCCCGATGAAGAACATCGCCAGCATGGCCGGGATCGAGGCGTAGAAGATCCGCTTTTCGTTGGGATAGAGGCCCGGCGAGACGTACGCCATGATCTGGTACAGCACGACCGGGGAAGCGATGCCGATTCCGCCCAGCACCGCAACCTTGAAGAACGAGAAGAAGGCCTCGGTCGGCTGGATCTGCTGGAGGCGCACGTCCTGGCCCAGCGGCGACTGCAGCAGTTCGAAGATGAAGTCCTTGAACGGCCAGAAGGCCATCGAGCAGACCAGGACGGCCACGACCGAGATCGTCAGTCGCCAGCGGAATTCGACCAGGTGCTCGCGAAGGGTCATCATCCCTTCGTCGCCCGGGTTCTGGGCGGACTGGTCGATTGGTTGCGATGTTGCCATCAGTTGTCCGGTTGCGGTGGCCTGCCGGCGGGAGCGTTACGCTCTGCAATTGTCCGCAACATCCCGTTGATGTAACCGGAGGCGGCCGGCGAGGCATACAGCTTGGCCAGCTCAACCGCCTCGTTGATCACCACCGCCGGCGGGGTCTGCCCCGAGATCAGCTCGGCCGCGGCCAGCCCCAGGATCGAGAGCTCGACCGGCGACTCGTGGACCAGCTCCCACTCGGTGGCCTCGCTGATCTGACGGTAGATCGAATCGGCGTGATCGGCGTGGGTGGCCAGCAGCGAACGGGCAAAATCCAATCCGGCGTCATTGAGCAGGTCGCCGCCGTCGACCCCGGCCAGGATCGCCAGGGGGTCCTCATCGGAGACGCTGGCCGCATAGAGGGCCTGGAAGGCGCAGCGCCGCGCGTCGTAGCGTTCGTGGCGGTACCGCACGGGTCCCGCCATTTATGCCCCGGCCGGTTCGGGCGCCGCCTGGCCGGGCATGGCGTCGAGGGTGTGGCGGCCGGCGACGAAGTCCGGGTCCTCCATTACCCGCTTGAGGAACGGCAGGTTGGTGGCGATGCCGCCGACTTCCACCTCGGCCAGGGCGGTGCGGGTTGCCGCAATGGCGGCGTTACGATCGCGGCCGTGGCAGATGATCTTGGCCAGGAGCGAATCGTACTGGGTCGGTACCCGGTAGCCGGCATAGACGTGCGAATCGACGCGGACCCCGGGGCCGCCGGGCAGGCTCAGCTTGGACACCAGGCCGGCCGAAGGCACCCAGTCGTTCTCGGAGTCCTCGGCAATAAGCCGGCACTCGATCGCATGGCCGCTGGGCTTTACGTCGCCCTGCTTGAAATCGATCCGCTCGCCGGCGGCGATGCGGATCTGCCACTGCACCAGATCGATTCCGGTGAGGGCCTCCGAAACCGGGTGCTCGACCTGGATGCGCGCGTTCAGTTCGATGAAGTAGTGCTTGTCGTCCTTGTCGACCAGGAATTCGACGGTGCCGGCGCTCTCGTACTTGAGCGAGCGCGCGAGCTTGGTCGCGGCGCTGGCGATGCGGCGGCGCAACTTGTCGTTCAGCGACGGCGACGGGGCTTCCTCGATGACCTTCTGGTGCCGGCGCTGCACCGAGCAGTCGCGTTCGCCCAGGTGCCGCACGTTGCGTCCGTCGCCCAGGATCTGGATTTCGACGTGGCGGGCGCCCTCCACCAGCCGCTCCAGGTAAAGGTCTCCGCTGTCGAATGCCGCCGCGGCCTCCGACTGGGCCTGCGGGAACGCGGTCATCAATTGCGAGAAGTTGCGGATCTGGCGCATGCCGCGCCCGCCGCCCCCGGCGGCGGCCTTGAGCATGGCCGGGGTGCCCAGCTCGGCCAGGGCGTCGCGCGCGGTGCGCAGGTCGCGCAGCGGCTCGGAAGACGATTCCAGGATCGGCAGGCCGGCGTCGCGGGCGGCCTCGATGGCGGCCGACTTGTTGCCGGCGGCGGCCAGCTGCTCGGGGGTGGGGCCGATGTTGGCGATTTCGTACTCGCGACAGACCTCGGCGAACATCGCGCTCTCGGCCAGGAAACCGGCGCCCGGGTGGATGGCCTCGGCCCCGACGTTGCGGGCCGCGGCGATGATGTTGGGCACGTGCAGGTAGCTCTCGGCGGCGGCGGCCGGCCCGATGCAGACCGACTCGTCGGCCAGCCGCACGTGCATGCTGGCGGCGTCGGCCTCGGAGTAGACCGCGGCGGTCTTGATGCCCATTTCGCGGCAGGCGCGGATGATGCGGACCGCGATCTCGCCGCGATTGGCGATCAGGATCTTTTCAAACATCGCAAGCCTTCCTCACATCGCCAGCCCGCCGTCGACCACCAGGACCTGGCCGGTGATGTAGGAAGCCTTCGCCGAGGCCAGGAACCTGACCGCGGCGGCGACCTCCGCCGGCTGGCCCAGGCGCCCCAACGGGATCAGCTCGCGGACGCGCTCCAGCAGCTGCTCGCCGGCCGCGGCCGCCATGGGTGATTCGATGAATCCCGGGGCCACCGCGTTGACCGTGATCGAACGCGCCGCGACCTCGCGCGCCAGGGCGCGGGTGAACCCGATCAGGCCGGCCTTGGCGGCCGAGTAGTTGGTCTGGCCGGGATTGCCGGAGATGCCGGCGACCGAGGAGATGTTGATGATCCGGCCCCAGCGCCCGCGCACCATCGGCCGCAGGGCGGCGCGCGAAGTCCGGTACGCCGCCGAAAGGTTCGTTTCCAGCACCGCCTGCCAGGCGTCCTCCTGCATGCGCGCCAGCAGGCCGTCGCGGGTTATCCCGGCGTTGTTGACCAGGATCTGCACGCTGTGGCCGGCGGCCGCGATTTCCTCGAAAAGGCCGCCGGCGCCGGACTCGGTCGAAAGATCCGACGGGAAAGCCTGGGCGACGGCCCCGCGCGATTCGATTTCGGCGCACAGCTCGGCCGCCGCTTTGGCGTTGGAGTGGTAGTGGACCAGCACCGTGGCCCCAGCCGCGCCCAGGGCGCGGGCGATCTCGGATCCGATCGCCCCGGAAGCTCCGGTAACGAGCGCGGTCTTGCCGGTGAGTTCTAGGTCATCCATGTCTGATGCCATTTAGCGAGTCGGCCAGCGGGCGCAGCTGTTGCGGCTCGGCGACCGGGATCCCGCTGGCGGCGGGATCGATGCGGCGCAGCAGGCCGGTGAGCACGTTGCCCGGCCCGACTTCAAAGAACGATGTTATCCCTTTCGCCGAGAGCAGCTGCATGGACGCCGACCACAGCACCGGAGCGGTTACCTGGGCGCAGATCTCCTCGCGGACCGAGGCTGAATCCGCGAGCAGGTCACCAGTGACGTTCGATACGACCGGGATCCCAGGGTCCCGGACCGGCAGGTCCCCGACCACTTCGGCGAGCCTTTTGCGGGCCGGCTCCATCAGGGGGGTGTGGAAGGCGGCGCTGACCGGCAGCTCAAGAGCCCGCCGGAATCCAAACTCTCGGGCCATTCCGGCCGCCTCTTTTATGGCGTCGGCGGTGCCCGCCACTATGGTCTGGCCGGGCGCGTTCAGGTTGGCGATCCCGAGGCGGAACCGCGAATCCCCGGCGTCGATCTGCTCGCAAAGGGTGTAGGCCCCGTCAAGGTCCCCGCCGATTAGCGCCAGCATCCCGCCGGGATTGGCCTTGCCGGCCTCGGCCATCGACCGGGCGCGCTCGGCCACGATCGTGAAGGCGTCCTGCAGCCGCAGCGCTCCGGCGGCCGCCAGGGCCGGGATCTCGCCCACCGAATGCCCGGCCAGGGCCCGGGGCGGGTTGGGGACCCGGGCAACCTCCACCGGGGCGGCCGGGTCCTGCGACCCGCTTTCCTCGAGCCCCGCCGCCAGGGCCGCCAGGCTGGTGGCCGCAAGACAGGGTTGCAGGACCCGCGTCTGGACCAGTTCCCGGTCCGGTCCCTCAAAACACAGCCGCCGGATCGGCAGGCCGGTCACCTCTTCGGCGAGGTCGTATACGGCCGCCGCACTCTCTGATTCCTCGGCCAGGGCACGACCCATCCCGACCTTCTGCGAGGCCTGGCCGGGAAAAAGGACTGCGTACGGTGCCGGCATCGGCGCGACGGGCCGGTCAGCGGGGACGCGACCCCGGAGAGCTAGCTAGCGGTACTTGACGTTGGGACGGTCGAGGGCGACCACGTTGGTGCCGCGGTAGTAACCGCAGGCCTGGCAGACCACGTGCGAGGGAACCAGGTAGTCACAGTCGAGACACGGCTGCAGCTGCGGAACCTTGAGAGATTGGTGGGCGCGGCGATTGCCTCGACGCCGGCGCGTGATTTTTTGCTTTGGCAGTGCGCCCATCTATGCGTCCTCGGATGGCGGCTTCTCGGAGATCATCTCGGCCAGCAGGGTTTTGAACGGTGCCAGGCGCGGATCGGTGGCGGCTGGGTCCGATGGGGCCGTGAAGGCAGATTTTACTTGGCTATAGCGTTCGCAGGTGCCGGCGCAGTCCGGAAATGGGTCAAGCGCCCCCAGGATCGTCTGCGCCGCCAGGTCGGCCAGGTCGATGTGCCCGTCTTCGGCGATCTCGCCCGCGTCGGGATCGAATGCGGCGGCATTGGGATCCAGTTCGGGCCGGCCGGAGCGCAGGAACCGGCCCGAAACATCCAGCGCCAGCTCGCGCGGAAGAAGTTCCAGGCAGAGACGGCATTCCTCGGCCACCTCCGCCGCCAGCGAACCGGCGACCAGGATTTCGGCTTCCGATCGATACGCCCGCGCCGTCCCGCGCGCCGGGCCGGTCAGCTCGGGCACGTTTTCCGAGAGGTCGATCTCGAAGGCCGTTTCCACGTGCTCGCCGGCCCCGGCCCCGGTAAGCGGATTGACGTCAAGCGGGAGGGAGGCCATTACCGACCGGTCCCAATTTGGTTCCGGCCGAGACCGGCTTTGCGCGAATTGACCGGAGTGCGTAGCTTCGAATGCGCGCTATCGCAGGCGCCGGCGGCTTCCGTCGGAAACGCATGTGCCGACAGCTCTGCTCCGTCCGGCCTGCTGATCGCGCCGACCGGAACCGTTGCGTTTGCATGGGGCATTGCGGAAATCAACTCCCGTAGATTCGCAATTCGGTGTGGCGCCCCAACGCGGCAAAGTCGGCGTCGTTGTGAAGCAACGAGGCGCCAGCCCGAATTGCGATCGCGGCTATCAGGCAATCGATCAACTTTCGCACCGTTTCGCCGTGAAGCCTGCATTGTCGGTAAAGGGCGGCGGCAGTTTCAAAGTCGGTCGGCTGCGCCTCGATCGAAACCGCCCGCGCGAGCAATCTGCGCAGCAGTAGCAAATGCGACTCGTTGCGCGCGCCGGCAAGAACCTCCATCCGGACCGGATCGCACACCGCGAATTCCTCCTCCAGCAACTCGTCCACGAGCCGACAGACCGGCGACCCGGTGTCGCGCAAAAACTCGATCCACGCTGAGGTGTCGATCAGGATCAAGGCTGGCGATCGGTTCGCATTGACTCCAGATCGCCGTCCCATCCGCTGCCACGCAGGGCGTGCGCCTCATCAATCGAAGCAGGTTCGGCTGCAAGCGTTCGCAACGCGAAATTAATGGCCGCTCGCTTCGTAGTAAGCCGGAAGCGTCGCATAACCTCCGCGCAGGCTTTATCGTCGATGTCGATGTTGGTGCGTGACATACACCAAGGATACACCAATTGATCAGATCATTCCGTGCACACCCCCGAACCGGCCTGCGTAAGCCCAGCAAAGATCGAGGCTCATCGGGGTTTCGCCGCCGGAGTTTCGACATTTGACCGCTTTCTACGGTCTGGGCGAATCCAAACTGCGTCTCGCGTTGCCACCAGCGCCGCTCACCGGGAGGTGCCCGGTCCGTGCACCGAATCCACAGTAAGGCGGATTCAGCCCGGGAAACATCGGGAAGTGCCGCACGTCAAGGGTCCAAAGTTCAGCATTCGGCAAACGGGTCGTGGCGGCGGTGATGTAGTCGGCAACGTCAATTTCGGGATGCGACTGCAAGAACCGATGAGCGAACATGCCAGCCCGCTCCGCCAACCGATCATCGCAATCGACCCATCGGAGTACTTACGTCAAGACGCGCGTGGGACCTTTCTGAAGATCGCATGCCCGCCGACAACTTTGTCTTGCGTCAGGACCGAATAACCAAGCGTTTGGCAGGACTCGATTGCCTCTCCGGTTACCGCGCGGGCGGGGTCGTCGCCGCGCAAGAGATCGACCAGCACCGAAGTGTCGACAACGAAGGTCATCGACGGGTCAGGCGTTGCCCCAGACCGCGTCGAACATTGCCGACATATTCCTTGCCATCGAATTCGCGACCCTGCCAGGCACCGTAGCTCTTTTGCAGCGCAATCAGCGCATCTTCCCTGGCGGGGGCGCCGTAAAGACTGTCGATCGCCTGCAGTACGAGAGCGGTGGGCGAGCGTCCAGTCCTGGACGATTCATCCAGCAGCCGGGCGTACTGATCGTCGGAAAGGGTGACGTTTATTCGGTGACTCATGTTGTAAAGCTACATAACTTTCGGCGACTAGTGGCCAGTGTCGGTCAATCGGGGTCGGCCCTTGACGGGCACGAACTACGGCGCCCCGACCGGGCCTGCGGCTAAAGCTCGCGTAATCACCCACACCACGCCCGGTTGCCAATCCTGAAAATAGACCGTGAATTTGCTCCCAACTCCGCGCAAGGAATTTGCTTGAACACTCCTTCGCCGGGTCGGCTCTTCGTTCTGACCGGTTCATCTGGCTCGGGCAAGGACGCGGTAATCGAGCGGCTGCTGGAAAGGTTGCCAAATCTGCGGAGGGCGGTGACCGCGGTCACCCGTCCACCCCGCCCCGACGAGCGCGACGAGATCAATCATTACTTCATCGACGACGCCGAATTCGACCGCTGGCTGGCCGAGGACCGGTTCCTGGAGTGGGCGCGGGTGTTCGGGCGCCGCTACGGGACGCCGCGGGCCGAGGTCGACCGTCTGCTGCGGGCCGGGCACGACGTGATCCTGCGGATCGACCCGCAGGGCGCGGCGACGGTGCGCGCGCAGGCCCCGCAGGTCCCGGTGATATTCCTGCGCGCTGAAAACACCGGTGAACTCAAGCGCCGCCTGCGCGACCGCGGCGAGGACGAGCGTTCGCGCAGGTCGCGCCAGGCCCAGCTTGCGGCCGACGATGAGTTCGGCCGCAGCTGCCGCCACCAGGTGGTGAACCGGCGCGACCGGCTGGATCAGGCGGTCGCCGAGATCGTTGCGATCATCGGCGGCGCGACTTGAGCCAGGACGGGGGAGCCGCCCGCCAGGAGACGGTCCGCTACGCCGAGGTGGCGGTGCTGGGGTCGCCGATCCGCGGCTCGCAACTGTTCAGTTATCAGGCGCGCTCCACGCTGGCCCGCCAGATCGCGCCGGGCCAGCTGGTATTGGTCGAATTCGGCCGCCGCGAGCGGCTCGGGGTGGTCTTTGCGGTCAGCGAGGATTCCCCGCCGCTGCGCACCAAGCCGATCCTTCACATACTGGATTTGACCCCGCTGGTGCCGCAGATCCAGCAACGCCTGGCTGCCTGGACGGCGGAGCGATTCGCGACCCCGATCGGTTCGGTCGTGGAGGCGATGCTGCCGCCGCGGATCGACAAGTACGTAAGTCACCGCTTTGCCCTGGCGCCGGCGGCCCGGGCCGAGGGCCTTAGCCGGCACCGCCGCTCGATCCTGACCTCCCTGGAGGAGCTGCGGGTGGGCACCCGCGCCCAGATCGCCGCCCAGGTCGGCCGGGCGGTTTCGGCCAGCGCGCTAAGAGACCTTGTGAAGCTGGGCCAGCTGGTCCGTTGGAGCCAACTGGAGCTGCCCGAGACCGGCACTCCGGTTGCCGAGCTGACGATCCCTCCGGCGGAGGCCCTGGCCCGCATCCAGGACCTGGCCCGGGCGCCGGCCCAGCGCCGGCTGCTGCTGCGCCTGATAGCCGCCGGCGAACCGGTGGCGGTGCGGGAGCTGCTCGCAGCCGGCGGCTCACGGGCGTCGCTGAAGAACCTGGCGCGGACCGGCTGGGTCGACCTGCGCCGGCGCTTCGCGCTGCCGGAGCTGGGCAAGTACCCCGAGCAGGACATGGAGGACCTGGCCGCCCAGAACGCCCTGGAGGGGTTCCTGGGGCGCCCCGGCTATGGCTCCCTGCTGCTGCAGGGTCGACTGGCCGAACGCCTGCCCGCCTATCTGCGCGTGATCAACCGGATGCTGGCCGCCGACCGCCAGGTCCTGTTGCTGGCGCCCAGCCAGGCCGAGGCGGCGGCGCTGGGCCGGGCCCTGATTCCGGAGCTGTCCGGCCGTTCGGTGGTCCTGGCCGATGCCGCCACCCCCGGCCAGCGGGTGGGTCTGTGGCGGGCGCTGCGGGCCGGCGAGGTGGACGTCCTGATCGGGCACCCGCCGGCGGTCTGGGCTCCGCTTACGAATTTGGGACTGGTGATCGTGGACCGCGAGGAGGACCGCCTTTACAAGGCGGCCCCGCTGCGCACCGTCAGCGCATCCCAGGCCGCCCGCGAGTTGGCCCGGATCGCCGACGTCCCGATGATCCTGGGAACCGCCACGCCGCTGGTATCTACCTTCAACGAGGTCGAGCACGAGACGATCCGATTCGTGCTGCTGCGTTCGGCCCGGCTGCTGCGCCAGCTGCGGATGAAGGTCGGCCGCGGCTGGGGCAACGCCGCCGGTTCCGGGGTGGCCCAGATCGTCGACATGCGCGGGGCGACCCTGATGGGTCCGGGCGGAATGATCTCCGAGGAGCTCTGCGCGGCGCTGGAGACCGCGTTCGCCGCCGGACAGCGCTCGGTCGTGCACGTTGCCACCCGCGGTTCGGCCACCGCTACCGCCTGCCGCGAGTGCGGATTTCGCTGCACGTGCCGCTACTGTTCGGCCTCGCTCTTCTGGCACGAGGACCGCGAGGCCCTCGTCTGCCACATCTGCGGCGATTCCAGCCCACCGCCCGAGGCCTGCCCGGAATGCGGCTCGCCGGCGCTGCGGACATATGGTTACGGCACCCAATCGGTGGTGCGGGCCCTGCGCGCGCTGATGCCCCGGGCGCGCATCGACCGGATCGATTCGGACCTTAGCCCGCAGGCCTGCCAGCGCAACGCGCTCAGGTTCTCGCGCGGCGTGGTCAACATCCTGGTCGGGACCACCCGCCTGCTGGCGTTCGCCGAGCACCTGCGCGCCGATCTGCTGGGCGTCGTACAGGCCGACTTCGGCCTGAATTTCCCCGATTACCAGGCCCCCGAAAGGGTCTACCAGACGCTCTCGCGGCTGCGCGACGTGACCCTGGCCGACAACATCGAGGGAACCATGTTGCTGCAGGCCCGCGACTGCGAAAGCTACGTTCTGGAGGCGGTCCGCACCGGCAGCTACCTCAAGTTCTTCCGCTCCGAGATCGAACTGCGACGGCGCTACCGGATGCCGCCGTTCCGCGAACTGACCCGGTTCGTGATCGGCAACCGGCAGCTCCAGCGGGCCGAGTCCGAAGCGCTGGCGCTGTCCGATCAAATCGAGTTGAAACTGGTCGATTCGGACGGCGGCGGGGACCCGCCCCAGATTTGGGGGCCGGCGCAGTGCCAGGTGTGGCGACAGAGGGGAATCTTCCGCTGGCATATGATTGTGCTATCTGGACCGGGCCAATTGCGCCCGGTTTTCGGCATCCCCCACGGTGGTTGGGTGGTGGATGTCGATCCGGTCGATTTCTATTAACGATTGCGTTATGGCGGTATTGCCGATACTGCCGGCACAACACCCAATGCTGGGACGCGTCGCCGCGCGTGTCCCCAAAGTGGACGATTCTGTCCGGCGGCTGGCGAACGATATGCAAGAGACGATGCGATCGGCTTCCGGTGTGGGACTGGCCGCACCGCAGGTCGGTCGTCCGCTGCGCATGGTCGTGTGCCAGGAGACCGAGGAATCCGAAGTCCTCACGCTGGTCAACCCCCAGATCACCAAGGCCAGCGGATCCGAGGTTGCCGACGAGGCCTGTCTCTCGCTGCCGGGCTGGTTCGGTCCCGTGGAACGCCACCTGAAGATCCGGGTCAAGGCACTCGATGAGCGGGGGCGCGCCCTCACGCTGGCGGCGGAAGGGTTCCTGGCGCGGATCATCCAGCACGAAATCGACCATCTGGACGGGATCATGTTCACCGAGAAGATCGTCGAGGGGGGCGAACTGCGTTTCGCCGAATCCGAGCCCGCCGAGGAGGCGACTGCGCCGGCATGAGGGTCATCTTCTTCGGTACCGCCGAGTTCGCCACGCCATCGTTACGGCTGTTGGTGAACCGCCACGAGATTCCGCTGGTGGTCACGCGACCGTCCCGCCCGGTCGGTCGGGCGCGGCTGGTCAAACCCCCGCCGGTCGTCGCGGTCGCCCGCTCGCTGCGGCTGCCGGTTATCCAGCCGGACGACATTAACGCCGAACCGGTGCTGGACCACCTGCGCTCGCTGCGGCCGGACGTTCTGGTCGCGGTCGCCTACGGCAAGAAGTTCAACAAGCCGATCCTCTCGCTGGCCCCGGCCGGCGTGCTCAATCTGCACCCCTCGCTGCTGCCCCTCTACCGCGGCGCATCGCCGATTCAGAGCGCGATCGCGGCCGGCGAGGTCATCACCGGCGTCACCGTCATCCGCATGGATACCGGCATCGATTCCGGCCCGATGCTGGCCCAGCGCGAAGTGGCCATCGAGGAGGAGGAGACCGCCCCGCGCCTCTCGCGCCGACTGGCCGTGGAGGGCGCCGAGCTGCTGACCCAGACCCTGGAGAAGCTGCAGGAAGGCTATGAGGACGCCCGCCCGCAGGACGAGGAGCGGGCGACGTTCGCCCCGATCCTCAAGCGCAACTTCGCCGATGTCGACTGGCAGCTGCCGGCGCGGCGCATATTCGACCAGTGGCGGGCTTACCTTGGCTGGCCCGGTCTGCGCACCAGGGTGGCCGGCAAGAGCATCAAGATCCTCGAATGCCGGCTGGCCGACGAGATCAAACTCCGCGTATCGCCCGGCAAGGCGAAAGTCCGCGACGGGAGAATCTTCGTAGGTACTGGTGACGGTTTGTTGGAAATAATCACCCTCCAACCGGCCGGCCGCAAGCCGATGTCGGCCCAGGACTTCGTGCTGGGCTATGAGAACCTGCTTTCCCAACCGTGGTCGGGGTCGGCGCGCAAATCAGCCAGTTAGCCTAAGGAACCAGGGCAAGAGCCGATGTTCTTTTTCGACCCCTTCTATCTACTGTTCATGGCCCCGGCGATGATCCTGATGTTCTGGGCGCAGTCGCGGGTCAAGGGAACCTACGCCAAGTACTCGCAGGTGACCACATCATCGGGCCTGCCCGGCTACATGGTCGCCCAGCGCCTGCTGCGATCGGTCGGACTGGAGTCCGTGCACACCGCTCCCGGCCAGCGCCCCGACCCGCAGCGCCGCCAGGCGCTTGCCGACAGCGGCGTGGTGAGCATTGAACGAGTCGGCGGCCAGCTCTCCGACCATTACGACCCGGCCAAGAAGACGCTGCGCCTCTCCGAGGGCGTTTACGATTCGAACTCGGTGGCGGCGATGGCGATCGTGGCCCACGAGACCGGGCATGCGATCCAGGACCAGGTGCGCTATCCGGCCCTGGTTCTGCGCTCCACCCTGGTCCCGGCGGTTCGCTTCGGGTCCACGTTTGGGTACCTGGTCATCATCGGCGGATTCGTGATGATGATGCTGGGCGCGGCGATCGGCGAGAGCATCGCCTGGCTCGGCGTGATGCTCTTTTCGCTGACGCTGGTTTTTTCGCTGGTGACCCTCCCGGTCGAATTCGACGCCTCCAAGCGCGCGTTGGTACTGCTGCAGAACAACGGCATCACCAACCAGCAGGAGCTGGACGCCTCACGGCGCGTCCTGAACGCGGCGGCCCTGACCTACGTGGCCGCGATGGCCGCATCGCTCATGCAGATCCTGTACTGGGTGTTCATATTGCTGGGCCGACGCGACTGACTCCGAACCCGCAACCTGCGCGCGGCGCCGGAGTCCGTTCGGGGAGCGGGGCATAAGTGGCAAGGGTCGTCCTGGCCATCGCCGCGGTCGCGCCGATCGTGCTGGCGCTGGTGATCAAGCAGTATGTGAACGCGGTGTATTCGGCCGCCCGATCGATGCCGGTGGCCTCGCGCGTGACCGGCGGCGAGGCCGCGCGCCTGCTGCTCTATGCGACCGGCAGCCGCGAGATCGGCGTCGAGATCATCTCGGGGAGCCTCAGCGACCACTTCGACCCCGCGGCCGGGGTGATCCGGATCACCGCGGAGACCAATTCCGAATCCTCGATCGCCGCGCTCGCGATCGTCGGCCACGAGGTTGGACACGTCGCCCAGCACAAGATCGGTTCCTGGCTGATCGTGGTCCGCAACCTGCTTTTGCGGGCGACCCAGATCGCCAGTTCGCTGGGCACCCTGCTGATGGTGATCGGGATCGCGGCGGCGGTGCTGCGGATCGGCATCGGTCCGTTCATGCTGGTGGCCGGGTTCCTCTCGCTCCTGCTTTCGGCCTCGTTCGCGGTCGTCACCCTGCCGCTGGAATTCGACGCCTCGCGGCGCGCCCTCCGGCTCCTGGTCGCCGCCAACGTGCTGTCGGTGGACGAGCTGCCGGCGGTCCGCCGGGTCCTGACCGCGGCGGCGCTTTCCTACGCCGCCTCGGCGGTCATGGCGATGTCGCGGGTGCCCTGGCTGCTGGGGCGGCTGGGCCGGTGAAGCCGGACACGGGGCCGCTGATCGCGCCCTCGATCCTGGGGGCCGACTTCCTGGAACTGGGGGCGGCCCTTAGCGCCTGCGAGCGGGCTGGCGCCGACCTTGTCCACTGCGACGTGATGGACGGGCGCTTCGTTCCCGCGATCAGCTACGGGGCGATGATCTGCGCGGCGGCTGCCGGCGGCTCGCAGGTTCCGCTCGACGTGCACCTGATGGTCGAAGACGTCGCCGGCCAGGTCGAGCAGATCCTGCCGCTGTGTCCGCGCTACCTGTCGTTTCACCTGGAGGCGGTCGAGGATCCACTGGCGATGGCTGCGATCATCCGCGCCGGCGGCTCACGGCCGGGCCTGGCGATCAAGCCGGGCACCCCGTTTGCGGCGATGTCGGAACTGG
>CAYXKQ010000013.1:483-18251 GCA_964465715.1 uncultured Chloroflexota bacterium | reverse complement strand
GTGCGCGAGAACACCTATCGCTGGCCGGGCATAGATCTGCGCCCGCGCTACCGCCGCAAATACTTCGACGGCCCCACGATGGGCCAGCTGGTGGGATTCACGGGCCCGATTCCGGCCGAGTCCCGCGACGCTTATCTGGACCGCGGAGTGAGCCTTTCCGAAGATGTCGGTCTGTCCGGGATCGAGATGCGCTTCCAGGACGACCTGCGCGGCACCAGCGGGCGCCGCCTGCTGGAAGTTGGCGCGCTCAAGCAGGACATCCGCGAACTCCACTACACCGCGCCGGTTACCGGGGCAAACATACATCTGACGATCGACACTCCGTTCCAGGCCGGGATCACCGCGATCCTGGAGCGGTTCCTTGCCCCCGAGGGGGCGGGCGTGGTGATCGTGCTCGACCCGCGCAACGGCAACGTTCTGGCCATGGTCGACTACCCGACCTTCGACAATTCCTCGTTCGCGGCCGGCATCTCCGATGACGAGTTCCAGGGCCTGATCTCGGACCCCCGCCACCCGCTGATCAACCACGCGATATCGGGCCTGTATCCACCCGGCTCCACGTTCAAGATCGTCGCCGCCGCGGCCGCCCTCGAGGAAGGGGTGGTGAATTCCGAGACCCCCTTCCAGTGCAGTGGACACCTGATCCTGCCGTCGGGCTGGATCTTCCACGACTGGCTCAAGGCCGGACACGGCACCGTCAACCTGCACCGGGCGATTTCCGAATCCTGCAACGTGTACTTCTACAAGGTCTCCGGCGGCGACCCCTACGCCGGTTTCAGCGGGGTCCGCGACAAGGCCCTGGCGCGCTATGCGCGCGAATTCGGATTCGGCCGCGCCACCGGGATCGATCTCCCTCACGAGTCGTCGGGAACTGTCCCCGACCGGACCTGGAAGCAGGCCTCGCTCGGGGCTCCCTGGGTCACCGGGGACACCTACCAGGCGGCGATCGGGCAGGGATTCGTCCAGGTCAATCCCCTCCAGCTGGCCAACATGTACGCGGCGATCGGCAACGGCGGCACCCTATACCGGCCGCGCCTGGTCACCCACCTGACCAACTCCAACGGGGCCACGATCCGCCGCATAAAGCCCGAAGCTGCCGGCCAGCTGCCGGTGACCGCGGGCAACCTGGCCCTGATCCGCCAGGCCCTGGATGATGCGGTCCAGGGAATCAACGGCACCGGGTACCGGGCCCGCACCGACTCCGTGCGGTTCGCGGCCAAGACCGGTACCGCCGAATACGCCGGCCAACGCGACGAGAACGGCAACCTGCCGTCCCATTCCTGGTTTGCCGGCTACGCCCCCTACGAGGATCCCGAAATCGCGTTCGCGGTGCTGGTGCGCGACGGCGGCGAAGGGTCGCACACCGCCGCCCTGGTCGCGCGCGACGTTCTCGAGTTCCACTTCGGCGGCAAGGTCCCGCCGCTGCGCTACCCGACCCTGGCCGCCATTCGCGCGGAGGCCGGGCGGTGAGGCTGATCCGGCGCCTGGCCACCCTGGCGGCGCGGTTCGAGCGGCGCGATGCAATCCTGTTCGTGGGGCTGGCCGGACTTGTCACCGCCAGCCTGGTGGCGCTGGGGTTTCTGGGCGAACCGCTCAGCGCCGGCCTGAGTTCGCAGGTGCTGCGGCAGGCGATTTTCGTGGCCCTGGGGGCGGCAGCCTACCTGGCGATGTCGCGGCTCAGCTACCGGGTCTGGTGGTCGCTGTCCTGGACGACCTACGCCCTGGCCATCGTCCTGCTGCTGGCGGTATTGTTTTTCGGGGTCGAGCGCGGGGGGTCGCAGCGCTGGTTCCTGCTGGGGGAAATCCAGTTCCAGCCCTCCGAATTTGCCAAAATCGCCCTGATCGTGACCCTGGCCCGTTTCTACACCCGCTCGCCGCTGGCCCTTACCACCCTGCGGGGGCACCTGCTGGCTGGATTAATCACCCTGCCGTTGGTGCTGCTGGTACTGCGGCAGCCCGATTTCGGCTCGGCGATGCTGCTGCTTTGCATCTGGCAGGGCCTGGCCCTGGCCGCCGGGGTGGCCTGGCGCCGTCTCGTGATCCCGCCGCTGGTCGCCCTGGCCCTCTCCCCGCTGATCTGGCTCACCCTGCAGCCCTACATGCGCGAGCGGATCCTGTCTTTCTTCGATCCCGGTTTCGACCCGCTGGGATCGGGCTACAACGTCCTGCAGGCCCGCATCGCCATCGGCTCGGGGGGTCTCTGGGGGCGCGGGTTCTCCGAGTCCTCGCAGACCGTGCTCGAGTTCCTGCGCGTCCGCGAGACCGATTTCATATTCGCGGTGATCGCCGAGCAGGCGGGGCTTATCGGCGCCACCGCCCTTTTGGTGATGTTCGGCCTGGTGATCCTGTACTGCCTGCTGGCGTCGCTCTCGGCGCAAGATTCATTTGGCGGATTAATCGCCGCCGGAGTGATGCTTATCTTTGTTTTCCAGGTCGTGATCAACGTCGGTATGAACGCCGGTGTGGTCCCGGTGACGGGACTGACCCTGCCGCTGGTCAGCGCCGGCGGAAGTTCGGTACTGGCGTTGCTGGCCGGGCTCGGTCTGGTGACCAGCGTGTCGCACTACCGGGAACCCTCCTACCTCCAGTCGCGGCAGCGGCCCGCGCTCGGGGACATCGTCCGGTGAGCCGGCCGTGAGCGACGAGCTGCCGCCGCCGAACGATCCGCTGCGGGTCCAGGTCCCGGCCACCTCGGCCAACCTGGGTCCGGGATTCGACTCTTTCGGGCTGGCCCTGGACCTGTACGACGAGTACCAATTCGCTCCCGCCGACGAGCTGGCGATCAGCGTCGAGGGGGGCGGGAGCCCGGAGTTGGTTGGCCGCGACGAGGGCAACCTGGCGATCGCGGCCGCGCGCCAACTTTGCGCCCGGGCCGGCGGCGAATTTGCCCACCTGCGGCTGCACGAGGCGCTTCGGATCCCGATCCAGCGCGGACTCGGCTCCTCGGCGGGGGCGATCTGCGCCGGCCTGGTGGCCGCCAATTCGCAGCTGGAAGAACCGGTCGCGATCGAAGAGCTGATCGAGGTCGCGGTCGACCTGGAGGGCCATCCCGACAATGCCGTGCCGGCGCTGGTGGGCGGATTCTGCATCGTCCTGGATACCGGCCCGCGCCCCGAATGGATGCGGATCGAATTGCCAGACGATCTGGCGATCGCGGTGGCCGTGCCCGAATTGCACATTCCGACCGAGGCGGCCCGCCGGATGCTGCCGCGCCGGGTTCCGCTGGCGGATGCGGTCTTCAACGTCGGAAGGTCGGCAATGCTGGTGGCGGCGATAGTGGGCCGCGACTACCAGAAGCTGGCCCATGCGATGGAGGACCGGCTGCACCAGCCGTACCGCAGCCAGCTGCATCCGGTCATGAATCACATGATCGGCGCGGCCCTGGCCACCGGGGCCTACGGGGCGGCCCTCTCCGGGTCCGGCTCCACGATCATCGCGCTGCACTCGGGCGCCGACGAGACGGTCGAACTGGCGATGCGCGCGGTATGCGAGGCGACCGGGATTCCCTGCCGCACCCATGCCCTCAAACCGTCCCCGGACGGCGCCCGCGTAATCGCCGGTAGTTAGGCGATCCGGCCCCGTCTGATCCATATACTTGGCTGCCGCTTTCCGCGACCGTGTACGACCGGTCGTTTCGGAGCGCACCAGACGACGCACCACCCACCAGATATGGCACCAGTCCATTTCTGGCCCATCCTGGCCCAGGACGCTATAGTGACCGCCGCCCGCGATCGCGACGCCTTCGATTGAGCCCTGACCGCGGAACCGTTGTCGTGGTCGACTACGGGTCGCAGTACACCGCGCTGATCGCGCGCAGAATCCGCGAAGCCGAGGTTTACAGCGAAATCGTCCCGGCCAGCGTCGATCTTCCCCAGATCCTGGCCCACAATCCGGTCGGGGTCGTCCTCTCGGGGTCCGATTCCTCCGTATACGCCGATGGATCCCCGGAACTTCCGGAAGGGCTGATCGAGAGCCAGCTGCCGGTGCTGGGAATCTGCTACGGCCACCAGCTGGTCGCCCAGACCCTTGGTGGCGCGGTCGCCGGGGCCGACCGGCGCGAGTACGGTCCGGCCCAGCTGGAGATAACCGACCCTGGGCATCCGCTGTTTACCGACTTCCCGGCCACCACCCGGGTCTGGATGAGCCACGGCGACCGGGTGATCCTGCCGCCCCCGGGATTCGAGCAGCTGGCCCGCACCGCCAATTCGGAATGGGCGGCGCTGGGCCGCGAGAACCTGATCCTGTTGCAGTTCCACCCCGAGGTCTCGCACACCCAGCTCGGACACGCCCTGCTGCGCAATTTCGCCCTGCGGGTCTGCCGCGCGCGGGCCGACTGGACCCCCTCCCGGTTCGTGTCCGGGGCGGTGGCCGAGATCGCCGACCAGGTCGGCGCGGGCCGGGTGATCTGCGGAATCTCGGGCGGGGTGGACTCCTCGGTCGCCGCCGCCTTAGTCCAGCGCGCGGTCGGCGATTCACTGACCGGGATTTTGGTCGACACGGGGATGCTGCGGCTCGGCGAAGTCGACCAGTTACGAAGCCTCCTGGGCAAGCAGCTGGGGGTGAACCTGATCACCCTGGACGCAGCCGCCCAGTTCCTGGAACCGCTAGCCGGGGTTACCGACCCCGAGCGCAAGCGCCACGTGATCGGCGACAAGTTCTTCGACGTATTCATCCAGCAGGCCGAGGAACTCGGCGGGGCCGAATTCTTCGTGCAGGGGACCATCTACCCGGACGTGATCGAAAGCGCCGCCGCCGGGCTCGGTTCGGCCAAGATAAAGACCCATCACAACACCCGCATCCCCGACCGTCTGCACCTGGGCCTGATCGAACCGCTGCGCAACCTGTTCAAGGACGAAGTCCGGGCGGTCGGACTCGAGCTGGGGCTTCCCGAGGAGATCGTCTGGCGGCAGCCCTTTCCGGGTCCGGGCCTGGCGGTGCGGATCCTGGGAGCGGTCGACGGCGACCGGGTCAGGACGCTGCAACTGGCCGACCACATCTGGCGCGAGGAGATCGTCGCCGAAGGCTACGACCGGGCGGTGGCCCAGTATTTCGCGGTCCTGACCGGCGTGCGGACCGTCGGGGTAATGGGCGATTCGCGCAGCTACGGCGAGCTGGCCGCGCTGCGGGCGGTGGAGAGCGACGATTTCATGACCGCCGACTGGTCGCGCCTGCCGCACGAGCTCCTGGAGCGCGCCGCGACCCGGATCGTAAACGAGGTCAGCGGGGTCACGCGGGTCGTCTACGACATCACCTCCAAGCCGCCCGGCACGATCGAGTGGGAGTAACCGGTTGAACGTCCTGCTGCTTGGTTCCGGGGGACGGGAGCACGCGATGGCCTGGGCGCTGGCCCGCTCGTCCCGGTTTGCCAGGCTGTGGACGTTGCCGGGCAACGCCGGCACCGCCGAGTACGGCGAGAACATCGCGGACGTCTCGCCGGCCGACTCCGGCGCGGTGGCCGATCTGGCCGGCCGCCTCGGGCCCGACCTGGTCGTGATCGGGCCCGAAGAACCGCTCTGCGCCGGGGTGGGCGACCGCCTGGTGGCGGAAGGATTCGCCGTGTTCGGACCGTCCGCGGCGGCGGCCCAGATCGAGTCCTCGAAAGCGTATGCCAAGGGGCTGATGAGCCGGGCCGGCGTCGCCACCGCGTCTGCGCGCAGCTTTAAGCGCGAATCGGACGCGCTCGCCTACCTGCGCCGGGAAATGTCGGGTGGCCAGGGGGCCGGCATCGTGGTCAAGGCCGACGGCCTGGCGGCCGGCAAGGGAGTCACCGTCTGCGATGGCCTGGAAGAGGCCGAGGCCGCGGTCGCGGAATCGTTCGGGGGCGCCTTCGGCCCCGCCGGAGAAAAGATCCTGATCGAGGAGCGCCTCTTTGGCCGGGAAACCTCGGCGCACGCGTTCACCGACGGGCGGTCGGTCGCGCACATGCCCTTCTCGTGCGATCACAAACCGGTCTTGGACGGCAATCGCGGCCCCAACACCGGCGGCATGGGCTGCTACTCTCCGCCCGGCTGGCTGGAGGACGAAACCGCGCGGACGATCCGGCGCGACGTCACCGAGCGGGCGGTGCGGCAGCTCGCCGCCGAGGGGCGCCCGTTCCGGGGCGTTATCTACCCGGGGATGATGATCACCGGCCGGGGACCGCGGGTGATCGAGTTCAACTGCCGCTTTGGCGACCCGGAGACCGAGGTGCTGCTGCCCCGGCTGCGGACCGATTTCCTGGACGTCTGCGAAGCCGTCGCCGGCGGCCGGCTGGCCGATCTTGATTTGGATTGGGACGAGCGGGCCACGGTCGGCGTGGTGATGGTTTCGCCCGGCTACCCGGGCAGCTACCCGCGCGGGGCCGCGATCGAGGGTCTCGACGCGGTCGATCCCGGAGTCCACGTGTTTCTGGCCGGCGCCCGCCGGGAAGGCCCCATGGTCTTGACCGACGGCGGCCGCGTGTTGTGCGTGGTGGGGGCCGGCGAAACTCTCGAAGAGGCGCGCGCGCTCGCCTACGACAACGTGGCCCGGATAACGTTCGCAGGGGCTCACTACCGCACCGACATTGCCCTGGACGCAGAACCGGCCGTGCTCGGCCAGGGAGCGCCCCGATGAGCGCTGCCGGCGTCCCGCTTACCCGCTCTGAATCCGGATCGCAACCACAATGATCGAACGCTACACCCGACCCGAAATGGCCGCCATCTGGAACCGGCAGGCCTATTTCGAATACCAGCGCCAGGTCGAACTGGCGGTGGTGCGCGCCTGGACCCGAGTCGGCAAGATCCCCCCGGAAGATTGCGAGCTGATCCAACGCGCCAGCTTCACACTGGAGCGGATCGATGAAATCGAACGCGAAGCCGATCACGAGACCAACGCCTTCGTGACCGCCCTGGCCGAATCGATCGGTCCCGAATCGCGCTGGCTGCACCTCGGACTGACCTCCTCGGACGTGCTCGACACCGCCGGGGCCCTGCAGCTGCGGGCCGCATTGGAGCAGATCGCCGCGCGCCTCGAGCGGGTCGAAGCCGCGGTCGTCAAGCTGGCCCTGGAGCACCGCCGCAGCCCGATGATCGGGCGCTCGCACGGAATGCACGCCGAACCGATCAGCTTCGGTTTCAAGCTGGCGATCTGGGTCGCCGAACTGCGCCGCGCGGCGGCCCGGCTCCAGGCGGCGCGCGATTCGATCGCGGTCGGCAAGATCGCCGGCTCGGTCGGCACCCACGCCAACGTGCCGCCCCGCGTGGAGGAGATCACCTGTGACGAGCTGGGTCTGGACGTGGCCCCGGTTGCCTCGCAGATCCTGCAGCGCGACCGGCACGCCGAGGTCCTCTGCGCGCTCGCCCTCTGCGCCTGTTCGTTGTAAATGTTCGCCACTGTGATCCGGCACCTCCAGCGAAACTATGTGGCCTAACTCGTGGAGCCGTTCGAGACCTCGCGCCACGGGTCCTCCTCGATGCCGCACAAGCGCAACCCGGCCCGCTCCGAACGAATCAGCGGCCTGGCGCGGGTGGTGCGCGCCAACGCCCAGGTGGGTCTGGAAAACGTCGCCCTCTGGCACGAGCGCGACATCTCGCACAGCTCCGCCGAGCGAATCGTGCTGGAGGATTCGACCACCCTGATCGATTACATGCTCTGGCTGTTCGCCGGGATCATGGAGGGGTTGGCGGTGTACCCGCAAAAGATGTTGGAAAACCTCGACCTGACCCGGGGGCAGATCTTCTCCCAGGCGGCGATGCTGGAGCTGGTCGAAGCCGGCATGAACCGGCAGGAAGCCTACGAACTGGTCCGCGCCCAGTGCCATGCGGCGGCCTCGACCGGCGAGCACCTGCTCGGGCTGCTGACCCGGCATCCAGGGGTGAGGGGCTACGTCGCGCCGGAGCGCCTGGCCGAGATTTTCGACATCGAACGTCACCTACTCCACGTCGACGACGCCTTTGCCCGCCTGGGTCTTTAATCCACCGAATCCACACCCTCAGAAAGGTGCAAATGAACCAAACTAGCGTGCTGCAGACCGAGATCGAAGGACTCGAACTGCTCTCCCGCGGCAAGGTCCGCGACATTTACGCCGTGGACCGGGACCGCCTGCTCCTGGTCACCAGCGACCGCCTGTCGGCCTACGACGTGGTCCTGCCCGATCCGATCCCCGGGAAGGGGGCGGTGCTCAATCTGCTGTCGGCCTTCTGGCTCGATCGCACCCGGGACATCATCCCCAACCACATGATCAGCACCAACGTGGCCTCCATGGAACTGCCCGCCGGCGCCGACCCGGACCAGCTGCGCGACCGCAGCATGCTGGTGCACCGCACCGAACCGGTCCTGATCGAGTGCGTGGCGCGCGGCTACATCACCGGGTCGGCGTGGTCCGAATACCGCCGCGACGGGACCGTCTGCGGGATCGGCCTGCCGGCGGGCCTGATCGAGGCCCAGAAACTGCCGGAGCCGATCTTCACCCCCGCCACCAAGGCCCAGACCGGGCACGACGAGAACATTTCCTACGAACAGATGGTCGAGATCGTCGGCCCCGACCTGGGCGCGCGGCTGCGCGATTTGACCCTGGCGCTTTACTCCTACGGCCACGACTACGCCGCCGCCCGCGGCATCATCCTGGCCGACACCAAGTTCGAATTCGGGATCCTGGACGACCAGCTCCTGCTCATCGATGAGGTCCTCACCCCCGACTCATCGCGCTTCTGGGACGCCGAGAGCTACGCACCAGGATCCTCGCCTCCCAGTTATGACAAGCAGTACGTGCGCGACTGGCTGGTCGATTCGGGCTGGGACAAGGAGCCGCCGGCCCCGAACCTGCCCCCCGAGATCATCGCCGCCACCAGCCAGAAATACGCCCAGGCGCTCTCGCGAATCAGCGGTTGAGGGCCAAGTTGCCCAGATTCCAGGCCCGGGTCGAGGTCCGGCTGCAGGCCGACGTGAACGATCCGCCCGGCAACACCGTCGCCGACGGCCTCCTGCAGCTCGGTTTCGAGGGGGTGCGCTCGGTCCGGATCGGCAAGCTGATCGAGATTGAACTGGAGGCCGACGGCGCCGAGGCGGCGCTGGCCGGCGCCGAGGCGATGGCCAGCCGGCTGTTGGCCAACCCGGTCATCGAGGACTACGCGGTACAGGTCCGGGAATCGGGCGCCCCTTGAGAGCGGCGGTGCTGGAATTTCCGGGGTCCAACTGCGACCGCGACGCTCAGCGGGCGTTGCAGGAGTCTTCGGATTTTTCAGCCGACTTGGTCCACCACAGTCGGCGCGACCTGAACGGCTACGACCTGATCGTGCTGCCGGGGGGATTCGCCCACGGCGATTACCTGCGCTGCGGGGCGATCGCCCGTTTTTCGCCCTGTCTCGAAGGCGTCGCCGAAGCCACCGGGCGCGGCGTGCCCGTGCTGGGCATCTGCAACGGGTTCCAGATCCTGCTCGAGGCCGGCCTGTTGCCGGGGGCGATGCTGCCCAATGAATCCAGCAAATTCAAGCACGATGTTCGGAATTACGTCCGCTGCTACGCTTCAGACACCGCCTTCACCTCCGCCTCTAATGAAGGGGAAGTGCTGCGCCTGCCGATCGCCCACGGCGAAGGCAACTACTACGCACCTCCCGATCAACTCGAGGAGATCGAGCGGGACGGCCAGGTGGTCTTCCGCTACTGTGACGAGCGCGGCCGACCGCGCAACCCAAATGGATCGGTCAATCGAATCGCCGGTATCTGCAACCGGGCGCGCAACGTCGTCGGCCTGATGCCGCACCCGGAACGGGCCAGTTCGGCCCGCCTGGGGTTGACCGACGGGACCGCCATCTGGGAATCGGCGGCCCGCTGGCTGATGGAGCGCCGGTCATGATGCCCAGCGCGGCCCAGTTGCGGGCGGTCTCGATGACCGAGAGCGAATATCGCCGCTGCCAGGACCTGCTGGGCCGGGCGCCCAACGAAGTGGAGCTGGGGATCTTCGGTGCGCTCTGGAGCGAGCACTGTGGCTACAAGCACTCCCACGCATTGCTGAAGAAACTGCCCAGCAGTTCCGAGCGCATGCTGGTCGGCGCCGGCGAGGAGAACGCCGGGGTGGTCGACATCGGTGAGGGGCTGGCCTGCGTTTTCAAGATCGAGAGCCACAATCACCCCAGCGCGGTGGAACCATTCGAGGGGGCCGCCACCGGCGTCGGCGGGATCATCCGCGACATCTTCACGATGGGCGCGCGGCCGATTGCGCTCCTGGATTCGCTCCGCTTCGGCCCGCTGGGGAGCGATCGCAACCGCTACCAGGCCAACGGCATCATCGCCGGCATCGGGCACTACGGCAACTGCGTCGGTATCCCCACCGTCGGCGGCGACACCGCGGTCGATGAGTGCTATGCCGGCAACCCGCTGGTCAACGCCATGTGCGTGGGGCTGATGCGCCACGACCAGCTCACCCGCGCGGTCGCCGCCGGGGTCGGCAATCCGCTGATCCTGGTCGGGACCGACACCGGTCGCGACGGGGTCCACGGGGCCACCTTCGCATCGGTCGAGGACCCGGAGCAATCGGCCCGCGGAGTCGTCCAGGTGGGCAACCCGTTCATGGAAAAACTGCTGATTGAGGCCTGTCTCGAGCTGCTGGATGGCGACGCGGTGGTCGGCCTGCAGGACCTTGGCGCGGCCGGGCTCACCAGCTCCAGCGTCGAAGCGGCCGGCCGCAGCGGGGCCGGGGTCCGGATCGACGTGGCCCGGGTGCCGCGCCGCACGCGCGGGCTGTCCCCTTACGAGGTGATGCTCTCGGAGAGCCAGGAGCGGATGCTGGTAATCGCCCGGCGCGGCCGCCAGGGCGAGGTGATGGAGCTATTCGAGCGCTACGGCCTGCACTGTGCCGTTATCGGTCAGGTGACCGACGACGGCAACCTGACCGTGACCGAGTCCGACCGCATGGTCGCCCACGTCCCGATCCGGCACCTGCTGGACCCGCCCCGCTACCGCTACCCGGTGGAGCGGCCGCGTTACCTGGCCGAGGTTCAGCCGCTGCCCAGCCCGTCCGAGACCGCCAGCCCCGACCTTGTCGCCGACCTCCTCCAGCTCCTGGCCAGCCCCAACATCGCCAGCAGCGCCGAGATCTGGGAGACCTACGACCAGACGGTGGGCACCCAGACGGTGCGCGCCGGCGGCGGCGACGCGGCGATTCTGGCAATTGCCGAAAGTTCCCGCGGCCTGGCCCTGGCCACCGCCGGGAATTCGCGCCAGGTTTTCCTGGACCCGCATGCCGGCGGGGCGCTGGCGGTTGCCGCAGCGGCGCGGGCGGTGGCCTGTGCCGGCGCCAGGCCGATCGCGATCACCAACTGCCTCAATTTCGGATCGCCCACCGAACCGGCCGTCTACTTCCAGCTGGTTATGGCAATCGAGGGAATGGCCGATGCCTGCAACGCGCTCGACCTGGCGGTGACCGGCGGCAACGTCTCGCTTTTCAACGAGACCGAAGGCCGCCAAATCTACCCCACCCCGGTGATCGGGATGCTGGGCCTGATCGAGGACGTCGACAGGGCGGTGACCGGCTACAGGCTGGGACCGGGCCAGTCGCTGCTGCTGCTGGGTCAGCAGGAAGGCGACCTTGCCGCCAGCGAGTACCTGGCCGTGTGTCGCGGGTCGGTGAGCGGTCGGCCGCAGATCGACCTGGCGCTGGAGCGACGGCTATGCGAACTGGTCCTGGAGCTGGCCGGCGGCCAACTGATCAGCGCCGCCCGCTGCCCCTACCGCGGCGGGCTGGCGGTAACCGCGATCGAGATGGCGATCGAGGGCAAAGTCGGGCTGCGCGTCGACAACCTCCCGCCCGGCGACCCGGAGACCGCACTTTTCGGCGAACCGCCGGGCCGGATCCTTATCGCCGCGGACCCGGAGCGGGTCAACCATATCCGCCGCGCGGCGGCTGAAAACCAGGTCCCCCTGCTGGTGCTTGGCCATGCCCAGGAAGCCCTCACGGTCGAATTCGGCGACCTTCTGCAGCTGGATCTGGCATCCGCCGAACGGGCCTGGAAATACGGCCTGGCCAGCGCCCTGGCCGGCCGGGCCAAATAGAATGGGTCTGCCGACAAAAGACCGGAAGGTCAGCAGCATAGTCGCCGCGCACAAGGGCCAATACTGGTTCAATCCGCAGATGCGCGGATTTGCCGAAGAATGCGGCGTATTCGGGGTTTACGGACCCGGTCACGACGTTGCCCGCCGGACCTATTTCGGCCTCTACACGCTGCAGCACCGCGGCCAGGAAAGCTCCGGGATCGTCGTCAGCGACGGCGAGCGGCTCAAGCTCCACAAGCGCATGGGGCTGGTCTCCCAGGTCTATGACAACCAGTCGCTGTCCGAACTGCGCGGGGACCTTGCCATTGGGCACAACCGCTACTCGACCACCGGATCGAACCGGATCGAGAACGCCCAGCCGATCGTCACCGAGACCGAGTACGGCCCGCTGGCGATCGTGCACAACGGGAACCTGACCAACACCGACGATCTGCGGGGCCGACTGCTGGCGGAGGGCAAGACCATCCTGGGCACCTCGGACACCGAGGTGATCCTGGCGGTCGTGGCTTCCGCGCCCGGTTCCGACCTGGTCGAAAAGATAGTCAACGGGATCGCGCTGCTGCAGGGCTCGTTCGCGCTCGTATTCCTCACCCACGGCCGCCTGGTGGCGGTGCGCGACAAGCTCGGCAACCGGCCGCTGTGCCTTGGCCGGCGCGACGACACGATCATGATCGCCTCCGAGTCCTGCGCCTTTGCTGCCCTGGAGGCAAGTTTCGAGCGCGACATCATGGCCGGCGAAATTGTCGTCATCGACTCGGGCGGGGTAACCACGATCAGCCAGGACCACCGCGCCCCGCCGGCGCTGTGCCTGTTCGAGTACATCTACTTTGCCCGGCCCGACTCGGACATCGAGGGCGTGAACCTCTACCGGGCGCGCCTGGAAATGGGCCGCACCCTGGCCCGCCAGGCGCCCGTCGACGCGGACCTGGTGATCGGCATCCCCGACTCGGCCACCGCGGCCGCGATCGGTTACGCCGAGGCGGCCGGGATACCCTACGGCGAGGGCCTGGCCAAGAGCCGGTACATCGGGCGCACGTTCATCGAGCCCGACGACGAGACGCGCAAACTCGGCATCAAGCTGAAGCTGAACGCCCTGCCGGCGATCACCGCCGGCAAACGCCTGGTCGTGGTCGACGACTCGATCGTGCGCGGCAACACGACCCGCGAGATCGTCAAGCACCTGAAAGAAGCCGGCCACGCCGCCGAAGTCCACATGCGGATATCGTCGCCGCCGGTCCGCTGGCCCTGCTTCTACGGCGTCGACATCCAGCAGCCGGACCAGTTGATCGCCCACGCGTTCACGGTCGACCAGATCTGCGAGAGCATCGGCGCCGATTCGCTCGCCTACCTGACCCTGGACAGCCTGATCGAAGCCGTAGATTCACCCGAGGCCAAGCTCTGCACCGGCTGCTTTAATCGCGACTACCCGGCGCCGGTTCGCCCCGGGGTCGGCAAGCACGCCTTCGAACCGGCGGTCGAACCGGCCCTGACCCCCTAGGACCGCAATTGGCCGGGCCCATCAGCTATCGCTCCGCCGGGGTCGACATCGCGGCCGCCGACGAGTTGCTGGACGGCCTCGGCGAGCGCCTGCGGTCCACCTACACGCCGCTGGTTCTGGCCGGGCTGGGCGGTTTCGGCGGGGCCATGCGCCTGCCGCCCGGGATGTCCGATCCGGCCCTGGTGCTCAGCATCGATTCAGTCGGCACCAAGATCGCGGTGGCGGCCCGCTTCGGGCGGCTGGATTCGATCGGCGCCGACCTTGTCAATCACTGCGCCAACGACGTCCTGGCAATGGGCGCCCGGCCGCTGGCGTTTCTCGACTACATCGCCCACAGCGATCTGCCCAACAGCGACCTGGAGGCGGCGATCGGCGGCGTCGCCGACGCCTGCCGGGCCCATTCGGTGCCCCTGGTGGGGGGCGAGACCGCCCAGCTGCCGGGAATCTACCGGAGCGGTCAGCTCGACCTGGTGGGGGCGATGGTGGGGGTTGCCGAGACCGGGCAGCTGCTCTCTCCCGACAACGTCCTGGCCGGCGATTTTCTGATCGGTCTGCCCTCCAACGGGATCCACACCAACGGTTATTCGCTGGTGCAGCGCGCCCTGGAAGGCCTTGATCTGGCAGAACACAACCCGGAGGTGGGGCGACCGCTGGCCGATGAGATGCTGGCGGTGCACCGCAGTTACGTTGGCGAGCTCGCACCGTTCCTTGGCCGCGTGCACGGACTTGCCCACATAACCGGCGGAGGAATCTGCGCCAACACCGCGCGGATCATTCCGCCGGGGCTTTCGGCCCGGTTCGGCTGGGGCGCCTGGCAGGTCCCGCCGATATTCCACCTGATCCAGCGCCGCGCCCGGATCGGGTTCGAGGAGCTGGCGCGGGTATTTAATCTGGGGCTCGGCATGGTCGTGATCGGTGGGCGCGATTTGGCCGACGACCTGGTCCGGGCGATTCCGGGCAGCACCCTGGTGGGACAGGTGGTCGAAGCTTCCGGCCCGCGGGCCGAGATCCTGCGTTGACTAAGGCATTGCCGCTGGCGGTCCTGGTCTCGGGCCGCGGATCCAACCTGCGGGCGATCGCCGACGCGGCCCGCCGGGGCAAGATCCTGGCCGAGGTCAGGATCGTCATCTCCAACCGGCCGGCCTGCCAGGGCATCGAATTTGCCCGACGGGCCGGAATTGAGACTTTCGTCCTGGGGCGCCGGTCCGCCGGCGGGCGCGCCGAGCAGATGGCCGGGTTCGCCGACGCGGCAGAGCGGGCCGGGGCCGAATGGGTGGTGCTGGCCGGGTTCGACCGGCTGGTCAGCGGGGACCTGCTCGACCGCTTCGCCGGCCGCATCATCAACATCCACCCGTCACTCCTGCCGGCATTCGCCGGGTCGATGGCGCCCGGGCCGCAGACGGCCGCAGTCGAGGCCGGCGTCAAATATGCCGGCTGCACGGTGCACCTGGTGACCGACCAGCCCGACGCCGGACCAATCCTTGACCAGGCGGTGGTGAGGGTCTGCGACGGCGACGGGCCCGGGCAACTGGCCGAGCGGATCCTGGAGGCCGAGCACCGGCTGCTGCCGGCGGTGATCGACCGACTGGCCCGCTGCCGGTTGCAGGTATCCGGTCAGCGGACCGCGTTTTCCTGCGAGAGCGGAAACTGAGCATGGCCCGCCGCGCGCTGCTTTCGGTCTCGGACAAGACCGGCATCGTCGAATTCGCCCGCGGCCTGGCAGAGCGCGGATTCGAAATCCTCTCCACCGGCGGCACCCTCGGAGCGCTGCGCGAAGCCTCGGTGCCGGCCATCCAGGTGGCCGAATACACCGGCCACCCCGAAGTCTTTGGCGGACGGGTCAAGACCCTGCATCCCCGGGTCTTCGGCGGGATCCTGCAGCGGCGCGGCGATCCCGGCGATCGGGAGGAGGCCGTCCGGGCCGGGATCCCGGCGATCGACGTCCTGGCCTGCAACCTCTACCCTTTCGCTGCGACCCTGCAGGCCGGCGGGGACCGGGAAGAACTGATCGAACAGATCGATATCGGCGGTCCCTCCCTGATCCGGGCCGGCGCCAAGAACTCCGACAGCGTTTACGTTGCCACCGATCCGGCCGACTACCCGGCGATCCTTGATGCCCTGGATGGGGGAGGCGGTGCCCCGGAGCTGCGCAGGGGCCTGGCCGCCAAGGCGTTTGCGGCCACCGCCGCCTACGACGCCCTGATCGCGCTCTGGTGGGCAGCGTCCGACGCCGAACCGCCGCCGCGGATGGCTTTGCCGCTTGAGAAGGTGCGCGACCTGCGCTACGGGGAGAACCCGCACCAGGGCTATGCCGCCCAGTACCGCATCGGCCCGGGGCCGGAGGGAGCCGGGTTTCGCCAGCTGCTGGGCCCGGCGCCGTCCTACAACAACATCCTCGACCTGGAAGCGGCCTGGGCCGCGGCCGCCGAATTCAGTGAACCGGCCTGCGCGGCCATTAAGCACGGCAATCCCTGCGGACTGGCGCTCCATGCAGACCAGGCGGAGGCTTTTGCGGGCGCCCGTGCCGGCGATCCGCAGGCGATCTACGGGGGAGTGGTGGCGTTCAACCGCCCGCTCCGGCTGGATACGGTGGCGGCCATGCGGAGGGTCTTCCTGGAAGTCGTGGCCGCGCCGGAGATCGAACCCGACGCCCTGGAGCGTCTCAGGCGCCGGCGCAACGTGCGGGTTTTTGCCCGGTCCGTAGGGCCACCGGCGCTGGAGAGGACCGCAATCGCCAATATCGCCCTGACCGGGAGCGGCGGAAGCGTCCTCGTCCAACAACGCGATTTAGAACCCGATCCCGAGGAAGGGATCAGGGTTGTGACAGTGCGATCGCCGGACCGCGACGAGATGGAGGACCTGCGCTTTGCCGCCCGCGCCGTAAAACACGTCAAGTCCAACGCCATCGTCATCGCCCGCGAGCGGGCCCTCATCGGGGTCGGGGCCGGCCAGATGAGCCGGGTCCGGGCGGTCGAACTGGCGGTGCAGCAGGCCGGTGAGCGGGCCGCCGGAGCGGTCCTGGCATCCGACGCCTTCTTCCCGTTCGCCGACGGGGCCGAGATTGCGCTGGCGGCCGGGGTCCGGGCGATCATCCAGCCCGGCGGCTCCAAGCGCGACGATGAGGTGATCGCCGCCTGCGATAGGGCCGGCGCGGCGATGGTGCTCAGCGGGCGCCGCCACTTCCGCCACTGAGATGTCGCCGGGACCAGAAAACGCGCCCTGGTACTGGGACGCCAAACGGCTTACCGCCGCCTACCGCTCTGGTGAGACAGACCCGGTGGAGGCGACCGAACTTTTCCTGGCCCGCATCGCCGAACTGGATCCCGGGCTCAATTCCTACCGGCTCGCGACCCTCCCGCGGGCGCGGGCCGACGCCGAGGCCGCCCGCCGCCGCTACCGGGCCGGGACCCCGCTCGGTCCCCTGGACGGGGTGCCCATCGGGCTGAAAGACCTGATCGATACCGCCGGGATCGAGACGACCTACGGGTCGCGCATCCTCTGCGGGCGGATCCCATCGGTCGATGCGGCGGTTGCCAGTAGGCTGCGACGGGCCGGAACGGTCCTGCTCGGCAAGCTGCATCTGCTCGAATTTGCCATGGGGTCGGTCACCGGAAACGCCTATTTCGGTCCCTGCCACAACCCCTGGAACTCCGATCACTTCAGCGGCGGATCGAGCACCGGTTCGGGCGCGGCGGTCGCCGCCGGTTTGTCCCTGGGGGCGCTCGGCACCGATACCTCGGGGTCGATCCGTCAGCCGGCCGCCTGGTGCGGCGTCGTGGGCCTGAAACCGACCAACGGCAGCATCAACCTTGCCGGCATCTTCCCGCTCTCCCCCACCTGCGACACCGTCGGGCCGCTGGCGCGCAGCGTCGCTGACGCCGCCCTGCTGCTGGATGCGATTGCTGATGAACCGGCCTCGGTGGCCGCGGCGGCGCGTCCGGAATCGCTAAAAGGAACCCGCATCGGCGTACCCGAAGCCTGGGTGGAGCGATCGGTCACCGACCCGGTCGCGGACGCATTCGAAAAGGCGCTCGGCGCCCTGGACTCACTCGGCGCCGAACTCCTTCCGGTGGAGCCCGGTTTCGTCGAAGACGAAGTCACCCGGACCTATCAATCGATCGTATTGCATGAAGCCGCGAGTGCGCACCGGCGCTGGTTCCCGGCCCGCGCCACCGACTATGCCCCTTACCTGCGCGGCAATATCGAAGCCGGCCGGCGGACAAGCGAAGGAAGTTTCACGGACGCGCTCGAACGCCGGAGA
>CAYXKQ010000013.1:0-473 GCA_964465715.1 uncultured Chloroflexota bacterium | reverse complement strand
CCTGGCGGGAGCGGACCGCCCGCGCTCTTCCTGGCGTCGCGGCGGTCGTATCCCCCACCCAACCGACGACAGCGCCGTCGTTTGCCAGCGACGCCGACCAAATCGACGGCCAGGATGTAAGCGCACTGGCCGTCCGTGGACGTTTCACGATGCCCTGGTCGGTCGTGGGCTGGCCGGCCCTCTCGCTCCCGGCCGGGTATTCGCCCGAGGGGCTCCCGATCGGGATCCAGTTGGCCGCGCCGCCCGGGGCCGAACCGCAGATCTTTGCGATTGCCGCTTCGTTCGAGGAATCCATCGCCCTCGGCGAGCGGCGTCCGATCCCTTAGTTTTCGGGTGTGGGAGCCCGATAACTCGCCGGGCATGCTTTGGCGGCCTTGTCCCTCGAGTTGGTCAGGCGCTTTCACTAAACGATGTCCAATACGAAGTGCGATGGCACGTCAGCATACGGGATCGTACTGCCATACCGTACACGC
>CAYXKQ010000012.1:0-18455 GCA_964465715.1 uncultured Chloroflexota bacterium | reverse complement strand
CAAGCTCCTGTCCGGGACCAGCCGCTCCCGGTCGGTTATTGAAGCCCGCAACCTATGCGCGTTCGCACTCCGGCAATTCACCGATCAACCACTGGCCGCGATCGGCCAGAGTCTCGGCGGACGCACACACTCAACAATCCTGAATGCCATCCGCCGCGCCGACGCCCGCATTTCCCAGGATCAGAAAACCCGGACTCTCTTCGAGCAGCTCGAAAAACGATTCGCGCCCTGATGCGGCTCCCGCCGCGGGCGACTCACCCCGAACCGCGTTCAAAGACTGCTCAATACCCCTATCCGTTCAACGCCCAGCTGTAGATCTCCGCGCCGCGGTCGCTGCATTGAAATAAAACCGACAGGAAATTGGACATCCCCGGGCTGCCGGCCCACTCCCTGTATTTCGGGTGGTTTTCAACATTGCACAGTGCCTACTATGTACTCTTACGGTTTAAAGATTTATCTAAATTGATACGTCTTATTGGTCGTTGGCCTGCGAGCCAGTCCGTATCACCGAGATAATCGTCCGGTAAAGTCGGCAGCCCAATCCAAGGGAGCGTTTGAGTTGGCCAGGGGAAGTCCACGGCGCGCAACGAAACACGACCTTCCGCCGCTCGATCATGTGCGAACCGACATCCTGCGCATTGCGATCACCGCGCTGGTCGTGTTCGCGCTTCTGCTCCCGGCGTACTTCCTAGTCGGGTAATCCAACTGCGCGCGGCCGACGAGCTCGCGCTGGTGATCGCCACCGAGGCGCGGTTACTCAAACTAATCCGCTCCGGTTACGGAGAAGCACCCGCACCCCCTTACTCGCGCGCTGCGGCCAGCGCCCGTGGCGAGGCGCGACTCGGACGGATGCGGGCCCTGTTGCACTGTGCCGGCGACCCGCAATTGGCATACCCGGTGATTCAAGTGGCGGGCACTTCCGGCAAAGGATCCACGGCCCAGCTGATCGGGTCGTTACTGCGGGCCTGTGGTCTCAAGGTGGGGCTCCACCAGACGCCGTACCTGCAGTCCCCGACCGAGAAGCTGGTGCTGGGCGAAAAACTGGCTTCGGCAGCGGAATTCGCCGCCTCCACCGACTGGCTTTTCGGCGCAGCCGAGGCGATTGGCCGCAAGGATCCGGAATTCGAACTGCGGTACGGATCCGCCTGGGTGGCCCTGACTTTCGGACACTTCGCTCGGGTAGATCCCGATTACCTGGTACTCGAGTGTGGCGCCGGCGCGCGTTTTGACCTGACCAATGTGACCGATCCGGTGGTCAGCGTGATTACAAGGGTCGGGCTTGACCATCAAGCAACGCTCGGCGGGAACGTCGCTGAAATCGCCTGGCATAAGGCGGGCATTGCCCGGGCCGGTAATCCATTGGTGACGATCGCTCAGGGACCGCAGATCGACGCGGTGATCGATGATGAAGCCGCGCGCGCCGGCGCGCGGCTGAAGAGACTGCGCGCGGGCATTGACTGGGACGTGAGTCGCAGCGACGGGCGGACCCGGTTCACGTACCGCGGCCGGGCCCTGCGGCTGGGTCCGGTCGAGCTGGGGGTCGGATCCTGGCAGGCCGAGAACGCGGCGCTCGCCTGCGGGGCAGTCGAGGAGGTGTTGGAAAAGGTGCCGGGTTTCGACGCCGCAGCGATGGCACGCTCGCTGGCCAGGACCCGCCTGCAGGGGCGCCTGGAACTGGTGTCGAAAGGACCGCTGGTGGTCCTGGATGGAGCCCATAACCCGCAGAAGGCGGCGGCGCTGGCCAGGAGCCTGCCTGAAGTTATTGGGCGGCGCAAGCTGGTCGCGGTGCTGGGGGTGATGGGGTATAAGAAAGCCAGAGAGGTTCTGGAACCGATCGCCGCCGTCGCCGATGAGGTGGTTTTTACGCAGGCCGACGTGTACGTGAAACGCGCCTTCCCGGCCGACGAGCTCATGGATTTGGTCGGGGCGGACAGCGCCCGGGCAATCTCAGACCCACATGAAGCGGTTAAGGCGGCGATCAGGATGGCCGGACCCGGTGGAGCGGTCTGTGTTACCGGATCGCTGTACCTGGTCGGCCGGGTGCGCGAGCAGTGGTGGCCGACCGACCGGATCATCAGCCAGCGCACGCCCTGGCCGGTCTAAATCAGGGCCGGGATTACGGTAACTGCCAGCAGGTCCTCGTCCAGGAGGCCGTTGGCGGTGTTCCATACCTCCCATGAGTCGGCGCTCGGGTCGTAGCGGGCCGCTCCGCCGTCAGTGGCGATGAGAATTGCGCCGGTCGAGTCCTCGGCCAGCCCGCGGATATCGTTGCCGGGAAGCCTGCTCCCGTCGGAGTCAAACGAACGGAAGTCGAACTGGCCGGGGGAGATTACGGCCAGCCCGGAATCGGTGCCCACCCAGATTGATCCGTCGCCGGCAGTCAGGATCTTCCGGATGGTGAGGCTCGGCAGCCCGTCGTCCAGGCTGTAGCTGGTGAAAGGGCCGGCCGGACCGGTTAAGGAGGCGGCCAGCCCATCGCCGGCGGTACCGACCCAGAGCTCGGAGCCAGCCACCGCCACGGATGTGACGTCACGGCTGGGAAGCCCATCCCGGTCATCGATCGTGACCCAGCTCCGGCCATCGAAATGAGCCAGGCCAATGTCAGTGGCCACCCACATCTGCGGAGGCCGGTCGCTGGCCAAAACCGCTGATCGCACATTCCGGCTGGGAAGGGCGTCGCGGCCAACCGCAACCGCCGACAGCGATCCACGGGTGGAACCGAAAACGGGCTGAATGTACTGGGCCAGACCTGCATCCTGGAGTGCCAGCAGGACGATCTGGCCAGAATCCGTGCTCACGTCGATCACGGTATTGGCGGCGAGGCCGGAGCGGGCCGCATCGATGACGACATTGCCGCCTGGGTCAAAGTAAGGGAAATAGTAGGCGCCGCCATCAGTACCCAGCCAGAGGCCCCGCCGCCGGTCGACGGTGACCGAGCGGATGGTATCGGACAGCAGTTCGGAATTGGCGACCTCTATCGAACGCCAGCCTTCGCCGTCGAACACCAGCAGACCGGCGGTTCGCGAACCGAACGCATACAGTTCACCGGGCGGCAGAGTGTTGGCCGGCGATGGCGTCGACGATGGAGGAACCACTTCCAAGAGTTCATAGGGATCGCCTTCCGAGAGCGGCGCGGCGCCGCGGAATGGCACCAGCGAATACCAGTACTGGTCGGGGTAGGAAAGGTTGCGCAACACGTCGCCGAGCAGCGAGAGCTTTACCGGGGCGCGCGGATCGGATGGGTGGTGTTCGAACACAGCCGCCTGGAAGTACTGGCGCACAAATCCCGCAGTGGACCCCGGGGCAAGTAGGGTACCGGGCGACCCGGTGTCGATTCGGGCATCTGTCTTGGGAAATCCGAAACTGGCCACGCCGCCGAGCTCGTCGAAGAACCGGCGGAATCCGATCTCGTTGCCATTCAGGTCGAAATCTGACACCCGGTGGCCCCAGGGGCCGAGCTCCATTCCGGGGTGCGGGTTCCGGATGTCGGGCTCGGTCCCCTGATCGATGGAATTGGCGCGGCCGCCGCCGACGTAGTCCCAGGCCAGGCGACGCTCCAGAACCCAGGCATCACCCAGATCGGGGCGTCGGTGATAGTCGACCACCCCGCGCTGGTAGTACTGGGTTAGCGAACCGGCCTCCTCGACCAGGACCTCCGAAGTGGCCAATCCCCAGCGCTCCTCGGCGCCGGTGGCCAGGAAGTGGTCGTGGAAGGCGGCGCGGTGCTCTAGCCCGTCGATCGTGAGCAACAGGTTCGGGACATTGTGGCTCAGCAGCGGGTTGTTGCCGATGCCATCGCGCAGGTAAAGGGTTTCCCCTACCCGCGGCGTGGCAGCCTCGGCGACGGAGGCGCCGGCAATCACTGACGCCACCAGGAGAACGGCCGTCAACAGGCGGACGACCGCGGTCAGTTCTCGGCGACTGTCCAAAACGACTTGAGGCTTTCCTCGATGTCGGTGCGCCGGTCGCAGGCGGCCCGCAGCTGGGCGATGTCGAAGCTGGATCCGGTCCAGCCAGCGCCGGCCAGCAATCGGTCGACATCCTGCGACGCCGCGCGCCACTGCCGGAGGAGGCTGAGGAGCTGGTTTTTCTGGGCGCGCGATAGCTGCCTGGACGACACTGTCGATTGACCTAACTAAGGGGTCGAACCCAGATCAACTATAGAATTTCCCGCCCTTGCCACCCCTTTCCTTCCCATGATCGATTCGCCCGCGCCCGCCAGCGACCGTCTGCAGACTCTGCGGACGCGCCTGGCGCCACTCAAAGAAGACCCGGGTTCGGTGATGGAGGCCCTGTACGTGGCCCAGGAGCTTTTCGGCTACGTGAGCCCCGAATCGATCGAGGTGATTGCCGAGGAGCTCGGGTACCCCGAGGCCCACGTCTTCGGGGTCGTCACGTTCTACACGATGTTCTATACCGAACCGCAGGCGGGCAGCATCGTGCGGGTGTGCCGGGACCTGTCCTGCCACATAGCCGGAGCGCCCGCGATTGCGGCCGCGATCGAAGCGCGCGCCGGGATCCGAAATGGCCAGAGCACCGCGGATGGCAAGCTGAAGCTGGAACTGGTTTCCTGCCTGGGGCAATGCGATCGGCAGCCGGCGCTACTGGTCGGGCTGGACGTGCACGGCCCGGTCGACGAGGCCGGCGCGGTCCGGCTGGTGGACCAGATCCTGGCCGGCGAATAGGCGGGCGGCGATGGAAGAAATCCGGGTCGTTAACCGCAACCTGGGCAAGCCCGACTCGCATACCCTGGCGTCATTCCAGGCCGGTGGCGGGTACGTGCAGGCGCGCAGGGCGCTGAATGAAATGGACCCTGCGGCGATCATCGCGCTGATGGAGGAATCCGAGCTCAAGGGCCGCGGCGGCGCGTTCTTCCCGACCGGGATGAAATGGAAGTTCGTGCGCGCGGACCCGAATCTGCCGCGCTACGTCGTGGCCAACGGCGACGAGAGCGAGCCGGGCACCTACTGCAACCGCGCCATCCTGGAAGAGGACCCGCACAACTTCATCGAGGGGATGATCATCGCCGCCTACGCGGTGGGGGCCCACACCGGGTATATCTACATCCGCGGCGAGTTCGGACTGGCGATCGAACGCGTCCGGGCGGCCCTGGACGAATGCCTTTCGGCGGGAATCCTGGGCGAGAACGCGCTCGGCTCCGGCTACGCGGTGAACCTGATCCTGCGGCGGGGCGCCGGCGCCTACATCTGCGGCGAGGAAACCGCCCTGTTCAATTCACTCGAGGGCAAGCGCGGCAATCCGCGCTTCAAGCCGCCCTTCCCGACCAATTCGGGAGTCTGGTCCAAGCCGACCGCGATCAACAACATCGAGACCTTCTGCAACATCGCCCCGATCCTGGAGAACGGCGCGCAATGGTTCAAGGACCTTGGGATCGGCGATGAGAACGCCGGCACCAAGGTTTACTGCCTGTCCGGAACGATCCAACGCACCGGACTCTTCGAACTCCCGCTGGGGGTTACCGCGCGTGAGCTGATCTACGAATTCGGCGGCGGTCCGCCGGAGGGGCGCAAGCTCAAGGGTTTCAAGCCGGGCGGGGCCTCGGCTGGAGTGCTGACCGCCGACGAGCTTGACGCGCGGATGGACGCCAGCATCAGCCAGTACGACACGATTCTGGGAACCGGCGGCTGCATCGTCATGGACGAGACCGTCTCGATGGTCGATGCGGCGCTGCGCGACGCGCTCTTCTTCGAGGAAGAAAGCTGCGGCTTCTGCATACCCTGCCGGGAGGGCACGCCCAACCTGGTGCAGATCCTGGAAAAGATGCTGGAGGGCGAGGGCGAACCGGCCGATCTGGAGCTGCTCGAAGAGATCGGCGAGTCGATGGCCTCCTCGTTCTGCGGGCTGGGCCAGTTCGCCTACCGGCCGGTGGTCGGCGCGCTGCGCAAGTTCCGCAGCGAATTCGAGGAACTGGTCAGCGCCGGAGCGCCGCTGGTCGGTTAGGCCGGCCCGGCCGGTCCCAGCAATATCGTCGCGGCCCCGAAATAAATCGAGAGCGCGGCCAGGTCGTTAAGCGTCGCAATTAGCGGGCCGGACGCGCCGGCCGCGTCCACCCGCAATCGGCGCGCCGCCTCGGGAACTCCCGCCCCCAGGAACGCGGCCACGCTCAGGGCGCTGAATATGCTCCCGAACAGCAGCAGGCCGAACCACGGGTCCCAGAGCCAGAGGCCGGCCGCCGTTCCGGCGAGGCCGCCGGCGACGGCCCCGAGCAGCATGCCGATCAGGGTCTCGCCCAGGATCAGCCGCAGCCAACCGCGCACGGCGCCGATCCGCCGCGCCTCGTAAGTGGAGGCCAGCGACTGGATTCCGACGCTGCCGGCCAGGGCGGAGACTACCGGGACGAAGATCGCCACCAGCAGCACGTGCTCGAGGCGGTCCAGGAACCCGCTCATCACCAGGCCGACGAAGAGTTCGCCGATGAGAGTGACCAGCAACCAGGGCAGGCGCAGCACGGTCTGGCGAAGGGTGCCGAGGCGGGCCAGCGGTCCGATCGAGCCGGAGAACGCGAGCAGGCTCTCGCCGCCCTCGTCGACGAGGATGTCGAGAGCGTCATCGACGGTCAGCATACCCACCAGGCGTCCCGCCGCATCCAGCACTGGCACCGCCAGCAGGTCGTACTTGGCCAGCAAATCGGCCGCCTCGGCCTTGTCGTCGTAGTCGCGGGCGTATACCGGCTCGGGGTCGCAAATGTCGGCAAGCAACTCGGCACCGTCGGCGGCCAGCAGGGCGCGCAGCGACAGTACCCCCAGCAGGCGCCGGCGCCGGTCGACCACGTAAACGTAGTAGATGTTGGGGGCGGCCGGGAGCTGGCGCCTGATCTCGTCGATGGCCGCCGCCGCGGTGGTGGTCCCGTGCAGGGCGACCAGCTCGGTGCTCATCAGGCGGCCGGCGCTGTCGGGGGCGTATTCGAGTGCCCGCGCTAGGGTGCTGGCCTCGTCAGCCGGGGCCGCGTTCAGCAGCGCGTCGACCGTTCCAGGCTCGGCAACGGCCAGCAATTCAGCAGCGTCGTCGGTATCGAGCTGCTCGATCACCCGCCCCAGCCGTGCGCGGTCTATCGCCTCCAGCAGGTCGTCGGTGGCGGCCACCCCGGTCTCGTCGATGACCTCGGCGGCCACCGCGTCGGAAAGCAGGCCGAAGACCGCCAGGCGGGATGGGCGGTCAAGCCCGTCGATGCAATCGGCGATGTCGGCCGGATGCAGCGAGGCCAGGATCGCGCGCACCGTGGCATCGTCCGACGATGCCAGCGCGACTCGCAGATGGCCCCTTACCGCAACCAGTGGATCGATCAATACCCCAGGCCGTGCTCGCGGGACCAGCGCTTGCCGGGCCGGCAGTACCGGAAGAAGTCGCAATTGCGGCAGTGTGGGCCGGTGCGGGGCGTGTATTCAGAACGGGCGATACCGGCGCCCAGGTTGCGGGCCCAATCCTCGGTCGCGGCAAGCTCGGCGGCATCGGGGGCCCGTTCGTGGATGCTGCCGTCGCCCAGGTAGTGATAGGCGACCAGGTCGGGCGGCTGGCCCAGCGACCGGGACGCGGCCAGGGCATAGAGTTCGAGCTGACGGAAATCGGGGCCGTCTGCGGCGGGCCGGCCGGACTTGTAGTCGACCAATCGGACCCGGCCGGGCTGGCGCTCGATGCGGTCGATGATGCCGCTGACGTCGAACCCGCCGACCGGGGCCCGGAAACGCTGCTCGAGCAGGTCCCGGTGGCCGACAACGGGGCGGTGTCCTTCCCAGAAACCCTTGAGGATGCGGAGACCGCGCGCCCGGAAGTCGCTTTTCCCGGAGGAGAGCAGGAAACCGTAGCTGGAGAAAAGCCGCTCCTCGAATCGTCCGCGCAGCCAGGGCCAGGTGGCGGCGCGCCGCCGGGTGTGCTGGAACAGGTCCTCGAGGACTTTGTGGATGAGGGTGCCGAAGAACGGCCACTCGCTAAATGCCGGCCGACGGCGTTCCACGTATCCGAGGAAGTAGGCGTGGGGGCAATGCTGGTACAGGGCCAGTTTGGAAAAACTCAGCCGGGGTGCCCGGCCGGATTCAGGGGCGCTGGATGCGGATCGACTCGACAATGACCGACTCGGTCGGCTTGGAGAGTTCGTTGGTGGCCGGGTTGCGGGTCAGGCCGACCCCGGCCAGCGCGTCGAGCGTTTCCAGGCCTTCGTCGATCTGGCCGAAGATGGTGTAGTTGCGAGGCAGGCGCTGGCTCAGGTCGGCCAGGCAGATGAAGAACTGGCTGCCGTTGGTGTTGGGGCCGCTATTGGCCATCGCCAGGGTGCCGCGCTGGTAGCTCAGGTTTGCTGGAATCGGCTCGTCGGCGAACTTGTATCCGGGGCCGCCGGCACCGGTGCCGGTCGGGTCGCCGGTCTGGACCACGAACCCGGGCAGGATGCGGTGAAAGATCACCCCGTCGAAGTACTCCTGCTCGGCGAGGTGCACGAAGCTGCCCACTGCCAGTGGGGCCACATCGGGATAGAGCTCGCCGGCGAGGGAACCCTTGTTGGTCGTGATTTCCACCCGGATCGGTCCGGAAAGGTCGGCATCCAGCTGGGGTGTGCCGACTGTTTCCGGGGCGGCTTCCTCGGCGCACGCGGCCAGTACGCCAAGCAGCAGCGCCACCGCTCCGGCGACGGTCGGCAGCATCCGGGTCCAGCGAGAAGTAACAGGCATCACTGCAAGATTAAGGGGCGGCGCCGGTCTGGGCGCCGTTTGGACCCAGAAAAGCAGCAGTCAGGTGCTGGCAATGGCCACGAGCAAGCAGGCGGCCAAGGATGCAGCGACGGCGCGGATCGCCGACGCCCGTGATACGATCATCGCCTTCGGCGAGGCGGTGATGGACGACCCCGAACTGGGTTTCAAGGAGTTCCACACCTCGGAACGGACCTATGAACAACTTTCCGGGATCGGCCTCGACGTCCGCACAGGGATGGGCGTTACCGGGCTGAAGGCGGTTGTTGATACCGGGCGCCCCGGCCCGACCGTGGCGGTGATGGGCGAGCTGGACGCGATCGGGGTGCCCGGCCACCCGCGCGCCAATCGCCAGACCGGCGCCGCCCACGCCTGCGGGCACAACGCCCAGTTGGCCACGATGACCGCCGCCGCGCGCGCCCTGACCAGCTCCGAGCTGCTGGCCAAGCTCAGCGGACGGATCGTCTTCATGGCGGTGCCGGCCGAGGAATACGTCGAGATCGGCTGGCGAAAGCAGCAGGTCGATGCGGGGCGGATGCGCTTTCTGGGCGGCAAGCCGGAAATGATCGCCGACGGCGCCTTCGACGACGTCGATATGGCAGTGCTGGTGCACTCCTCCTCCAAGCCCGACAAGGTCATGCTGTGCGAGTCGCAAAACGGCTGCACGGTCAAGCAGATCACGTTCTTCGGCCGCGCCGCCCACGCCGGGGCGGCGCCCCACCTTGGTACCAACGCGCTGTATGCGGCCCAGGTGGCGCTGATGGCGATCAACGCGCTGCGCGAGACCTTCCCGGAGGACGACTGCACCCGCGTGCACCCCATCATCACGCGCGGGGGCGACATCGTGAACGTGATCCCGCACGAGGTAACCGCGGAGACCTTCGTGCGCGGGGCGAGCATGGAGGCCATCGCCCGCGCCGAGGCCAAGGTTGACCGGGCCCTGCGGGCCGGGGCGATGGCGCTCGGCGCCGGCGTGGAGATTGCCAACCTGCCCGGCTACATGCCGCTGACCAACTGCCAGGCCCTGGCCGACGTCTGCGCCCGCAACGCGCGCCCGCTGTTCGGCGAAGGCAGCGTCGTGAACACAGGCCACCGGCCGGGCAGCACCGACATGGGAGACCTCTCCCGCATCATGCCGGTGCTGCAGCCGCAGATGGCCGGCATGGTGGGTTCAAACCACGCCGAGGACTGGGCGGTGGCCGATCTGGACGGGGCCTACATCGACCCCGGCATCCTGATGTCGCACATGGTCATCGATTTGCTCTGGGATGACGCGGCGGTCGGGGCCAAAATCGTAGACGAATACCAACCCGAGTTGACGCGCGCCGGGTACCTGGCGGCCCAAGATGCCAAATTTGCGGCCGAACGCTGGGACTACGCAGATGCCTGATCGCGCCGTCCGCAGCTGAGAGGACGCTCCCATGGCCGAGTGGATGCTCGAAGACGAGTTTGGCGACGTGATCGGCAAAGCGCGCCGCGGCAATGACCTGAGCGTCGAGCAGCTGGCCGATACCAGCGGCGTCGATGCCGCCGCCGTGGCGGCGTTCGAGGGTTACCGGCGCGACCCTTCCGAATCGGAAGCCGGCGCCCTGGCCGAGGCACTCGGCCTGAGGACGGCCCAACTCTGGGAGTTGGCCCAGGAGGCCTGGCTGCCGGAGCGCCCCGATCCCGCCCTTGGGGATGGCGCGAACGTCGAGAGCCTGTATTTTGCCCCCGATCGCGTCTGGGCCTATCTACTGGGCGATAACGAATCCTGCGTGGCGATCGACTGCGGCGCTCCCCTGGAGGAGATGCTGGCGGCCATCGGAGAACGGCAGTTCCTGGGCATCGTGTTGACCCATGCCGACGCCGACCACATCTACTCGCTGGAAGGGCTGCTGGCGCGTGGACCGGCGCCGGTGCATGTCCACAGCTCCGAAGTCGACCGGGTCGTGGCGCCGCAGGTGGTCGGGTTCGATGACGGCGACCTGGTCGAACTGGGCCGCTACCGGCTCTCGGTCCTGCACGCACCCGGACACACGTCCGGATGCTGCGGCCTGCACGTGCCGGGAGCGGTATTTACCGGCGATACGGTATTTGCCGGCTCGGTCGGCGGGACCCGGATGGGAGCCTCCTACTACCGCGGCCACCTCGACGCGGTCCGCTCCAAGATCCTCTCCCTGCCCGGCGACACCAAGCTCTACCACGGCCACGGCGCCCACTCCAGCGTGGCCGACGAGCTGGCCCACAACTGCTTTTTCTGAAGGCTCGCTAGCAGGACGGCGATGCGGGCGGGATCTGTAGCACCTGCCCGATCAGGAGGCTCTGCTCCTCGCCGAGCTGGTTGACCGCACGGAGCGATTCAATCGAAACGGAGTAGTCGGTGGCGATCCCCCAAAGGGTGTCGCCGGAGTCCACCCGATAACGGCAGCCGGGCAACTCGCCGGTGGCCAGTTCGAGGGGGACGTTGGATTCAGGCAGGGACAGCAGCTGGCCGGTCCGGATCTGGTTAATGTCCTCGATTCCGTTGGCGATCGCGATGGCTTCGGGAGTCAGGCTGTACTGCTCGGCGATAGAGGCCAGGGTCTCGCCGGCCAACACCTGGTGGGTGAGCGGGATCGCGGTGGGCTCGGGCGTGGGCGCGGCGGTTGGAGCCGGCGGCAGGGTCGGTGCCGGCACCTGCGGTTGGTCGACCATCGGGCCCAGCACGGCGGCCGGCGGCTCCTGCTGGACACCGGTGCGGGTCACCACCAGCCAGATAACCAACAGGAGGATCAGAACCCCGGCCGTGCCCAGAGCGCGTTCGCGGCGGGTCGAGTCCATTCACGCCCGGGATTCCGGGCCGCCCCTCTCGTGCAATTGGCGGTTGCGATCTCGGGATCGGGAGCGATTTTAAGTGGCGGCGTGGGATCATTGATCCGGTGAATGTCCAGCTGCGGGGAGGCCCATGCAGGCGCTGATTCTGGCCGGGGGTTACGGGACCCGGTTGGGCGAGCTGACCCGCAACCGCTCCAAAGTGCTCCTTCCGGTGGCAGGGCGCCCGATGATCGAGTGGGTGCTGGAGCGGGCGTTCGCGCTGAGCGGGGTCGAGCGTGCGGTGATCGTAACCAACGACCGCTTCTTCGCCGATTTCCGGGCCTGGCAGGCCGGTTATCGGGGCGATGGCGCGATAACGGTCTTAAACGATGGCACCACCAGCAACGAGAACCGCCTCGGCGCGGTCGGCGACGTCCTATTCGCTATCGAGCACGAGGCCATCGACGACGACCTGCTGATCATGGCCGGCGACAACATATTCGATTTCGACCTGCAACCGATGGCCGACCTGCTGGCAACCCGCGGGTCCTGCGCCGCTCTCTTTGACGTGGGTTCGCTCGAGGCCGCCAAGCGTTACTCGAACGCGACCCTGGACGGGCAGGGGCAGATCACCGCGTTCGTGGAAAAACCCCCAAACCCCGCCTCGAGCGCGGTCGTCGTGGCCCTCTACATGTACCGGGCCGCCGATCTTGCGCTGTTTAAACGCTTTTCGGACGAGGGCCACAACCTGGACCTGATCGGTGGCTTCCTGCAGTGGGCGCACCGCCAGACTCCCGTCTACGGCCACACCTTCGGCGGGCGCTGGTGGGACATCGGCGACCGGGTCGAGTACGACGCGGTAAACGACTACTTTGCCCGATCTACCTGAGCCGCCCGCCTGGGCATCTGGCCTTGCGCGGCAGACCGGCGGCGCCGACTTCTGGGTGCGCGCGCCGGGGCGGGTGAACCTAATCGGCGAACACACCGACTACACCGGCGGCCTCGTCCTGCCGGCGGCCCTTGACCTGGAGATCCGGGGCGTGGCCCGGGCGCGCGACGACGGCCGGGTCCGGGTACGATCGCTGTCGCTTGATGCGGCCGACGAATTCGCGATTGGCGCCGAAGCGGAGGGCCGGGGACCTGAATTCGGACGCTACGTTCGCGGCGTCCTGGCCGCGCTCGCGCGCTCACCCGCGCCCGCTAAGGGGTGGAGGGGCTTTGACCTCACCCTGGATTCGACCCTTCCGGTGGCAGCAGGCCTCTCTTCTTCGGCAGCCCTGGAGGGGGCCACGGCAATGGCCGCGACCGCGGTAAGCGGGATCGACCCGTCCGCGGAGGAGCTGGTCGGGGCCTGTCACTGGGCCGAGAACGAGTTTGTGGGCCTGGCCTGCGGGGTGATGGACCAGTCGATATGCATCCACGGACGACCCGATCACGCGATGCTCTTGGACTGCGGCGACGGGGCCCGTCGGCACATCCCGCTGGGAGATATGGCGATAGTGGTGGCCGACACCGGTTCCGAGCGCCGGCTTTCCGCCTCGGCCTACAACCAGCGTCGCTCGCAGTGCGAGCAGGGGCTGGCCGCCCTGGCCGAAAAATCGCCCGGCCTAAATAGCCTGCGCCAGGTCGACCCGGACATGCTGGAGAACCGCCGCGGTGAACTGGGCCCGCTCATTTACCGGCGCCTGCGCCACGTGATCGGTGAAAACCGGCGCGTGGAAGTGATGGCCGGGGCGCTGGTGGCTGATGACCGCCCGGCGATGGGTGAGGCCATGGCCGCCTCGCATCGATCGCTGCGCGATGACTTCGAGGTCTCATCGGCCGAACTTGATGCGATGGTCGAGTCGGCCCGGGATGCGCCCGGGCTGATCGGGTCGCGGCTGACCGGGGCCGGTTTCGGAGGCTGCACCGTCTCGCTGGTGGAACCGGACCGGACCGTCGAATTCGGCGCCGCCCTGGCTGAAGGGTACCGGCGGCGCTGCGGCCGGGAAGCGCGGGTTTATGTCTGCCGCAGCGCCGGGGGCGCGGCCTGGGGGCCATTGCGTGGGAATTGAAGACCTGAGCCTGGCGGCGGGACTCGCCGCCGCCGCCGGCATGTCGCCGTTCATCGCCCTGGCAATCCTGGGCATGGCGCTGGGCATCGGGTTCGGGACCGATGGATTCGCCGCCCGCGACGCGCTCTCCAGCCTGGCCGGGCTGCTGGCGATCCTGGCGTTGCTGGCCGTGGACCTGGTGCTGGACAAGCTGCCGGCGCTGCGGTCCTTCTGGACCCCGGTCGGATGGGTCGCGCGGGCCCTGGTGGGCGCGGCCTGCGGCTGGGCCCTGCTGGGTGAGGGGATCCTGGCTCCGCTGGCCGGCGCGCTGCTGGCGCTGGCAATCAACTGGCTGCGCCTGGAGCTGGCCGACATGGCCCAGGCGCGAATACCGGCGCTGGGCCGCTTCGGCGCTCTGGCGGGAGCTGATTTTGCGGCCGCGGTCGGCGGCGCCCTGTCGCTCGCGGCCCCACTGTTGGGATTGGCGCTGGCGGCGATCGGGCTGGCCGGCGCGGGCCAGTTGGCGCCTCGCCGCTGGCGCCGGCGCGGGGTGCGCGATACTGCGGTTGATTGACTGCCTCCTGACAGCCTCAACTTTCAGATGACCACCAGCCCGCCCGCCCCGACAATGACTCACCCGATTGACCTTCGATCAGATACCGTGACCCGCCCCACCGCGGCGATGCGCACGGCGATGGCCGAGGCCGAGGTTGGCGATGATGTTTACGGTGAGGACCCGACGGTCAACGAGCTCGAGGCGACCGCCGCTGAAACCTTCGGCAAGGAAGCCGCCTTGCTGCTGGCCTCGGGGACCCAGGCCAACGCGGTGGCCACACTGGTGCACACCAACCCCGGGCAGTTGGCCTACTGCGAAGTCGGTGCGCACGTCGGGATTCACGAGGGCGGCGGGTACGCCGCGCTGGCCGGTATTGCACTGGAGAAGATCCCGACCCCCGACGGAGTACTCACCGCCGACCTGGTCGAGGAACGGATCCTGCCTGAGGATCCGCACCTGGCCGAACCGCGCCTGATCTGGGTCGAAAACACCCACAACGGCGCCGGCGGACTGCCCACCCCGAAAAACGAGATTGACGAACTGGGCCGTCTCGCCCGCCGCCGCGGGCTGGCGCTGCACATTGACGGGGCGCGCATATTCAATGCCGCCACCGCCCTGGACTGCCGGGTTGCCGAGCTCACTGCGGCGGCCGACTCGGTGCAGTTCTGCCTCTCCAAGGGCCTGGGCGCGCCGGTCGGGTCGATGCTGGTTGGAAGCACGGCTTTCATCGCCCGCGCCCGCCGCAAGCGCAAGCTGCTCGGCGGGGCTATGCGGCAGGCCGGGGTCATCGCCGCGGCCGGGCTGATCGCCCTGAACGACATGCCTGCGAAGCTGGCCGGCGACCACGCCCGCGCCCGCCGGTTGGCGCAGGCGCTTGGCGACGTCCCCGGGATTGCGGTCAGGAATCCCGACCCGGCCAGCAACATGGTGTACGTGGAGATCGACAGGGCCCGCCTCGATCCGGACGCGCTGGTTGAGCGGACCCGCGCGGAAGGGGTCCTGATCGGGCCGGTCTCCCGCTCCGGGAACGTCTCCCGCCTGGTCCTGCACCACCAGGTCGGCGATGCCGGCGTGGAGGCTGCCATCGATGTGATTAGCCGCTGCGCGCAGGCGCTGGCGGGGCGCTGACCGATATGGCCACGCTGATTACCGGGGCCACCGGGACCATCGGGCGCCGACTGGCGGCACGCCTGGCCGCGCGCGGGGACGAGCTGGTCGCGCTGGTGCGACCGGGCAGCGACGAGGACGTGCTCGGGGACTTGGAGCTGGACCTGGTGGAGGGCGATGTCACCGATCCGGAGGACGTGCGCGAGGCGATGTCGGGCTGCCGGCGAGTCTTCCACCTGGCGGGTGCGTTCAGCGAATGGCTGGCCGACGAGCGCGAGTTTTTCGACGTGAACACCGGCGGTACCGTCAACGTCCTGGACGCTGCCAAGGCGGCCGGGATCGAGAAGATGGTGCATGTTTCTTCGGCTTCGGCGATCGGGCAGCCGCAATTTGAGATCGGCGATGAGGAGACCGTGCACCGCGGGAGCTTTCTGACCACCTACGAGCGCTCCAAGTGGGAGGCCGAACAGTTCGTGCTGGAGGAGGCCGAGGGCGGTCTGCCGGTCACGATCGTCTGCCCGGCGATGGTCTACGGGCCGGGCGACCTGCGCCACAACGGACGGCGTCTCGTCTCGCTGCTCAGCGGGCGTCCGGTGGCCACGCTTGCGACCGAGTCGGCATACGTGTTCATCGACGACGTGGTCAAGGGAATGATCGCCGCCGACGAGCGCGGGCGCCCCGGCGAGCGCTATATCCTCAGCGGCGCCAACATGACGCGCGAGGAGTTTCTGGTGGCCGCGTTGGAGGTGGCCGGCGTGAAGGGCAACCTGCAGCGGGTCTCGGCCTGGCAACTGCGCCTTCTCCAGCACATGGACTCGATTCGCCGGATCTTCAAGCCGCGCGAGGCCCCGGTGGTGACCAAGCAGGGAATCGACTTCGCCCTGTTCGGGCACAGCTTTGACGCCAGCAAGGCGCGCCAGGAACTGGGCCTGGAATTCACCGACGTTGAGGACGGCCTCGACGAGACGATCGAGTGGCTCTACCAGGAAGGCCTGATCGATCTGCCCGATGACGTCCTTCCCGAAGATGACACAGACCCGGAGGAGAACCGCAACGGGGAGTCGATTGTCTGATTCAGGGCCCATCCGGGTCGGCATGCTCGGCCTGGGCAATGTCGGCGCAGGCGTGGCGGCGGTACTCTTCAACAAGAGCGACCAGCTGGCCGACGCGGTCGGCCGCGGGCTCCAGCTGCGGCGGGCCCTGGTGCGTGACCCCGGGCGCGAGCGCCCGATAACCCCGCCGCCGGGCGTGCTGACCACCGATCCGCAGCGGATCGTAGCCGCCGATGACATCGACGTGGTGATTGAACTCCTCGGCGGGCTTTGCCCGGCGCGCGAGTTGATCGAATCTGCGATCACCAACGGCAAACACGTGGTGACCGCCAATAAGGAAGTGATGGCCCACCACGGCGCCGAGCTGCTCGCCCACGCCGCCGCATGCGGCGTCGACCTTTACTTTGAGGCCAGCGTCGGAGCGGGCATTCCGCTGATCGGGCCGTTTCGCCAGAACCTGACCGCCAACCAGTTCTCGGCGGTGGAGGCGATCATCAACGGCACGACCAACTACATCCTCACCCGGATGGCGGCCGAAGGGGCCGATTACGGCGCGGTGCTGGCCGACGCCCAGCGCCTGGGTTACGCCGAACCCGACCCGGCAAACGATGTTGAGGGGCACGACGCCGCCTACAAACTGGCGGTGCTGGCGACCCTGGCGTTCGGGATCGAGGTCCGTCCGGAGAGCATCTACCGCGAGGGGATCACCGACCTGGACGCCGCCGACTTCCGGGCCGCGGACGATCTTGGCTACGGGATCAAGCTGCTGGCCATCGCGCGGCTGAGCGATGGCGCGGTCGAGGCCCGCGTGCACCCCACGATGATTCCCCGGGAATGCCTCCTGTGCCAGGTGGGCGGGGTCGAGAACGCGGTCCGGATCCACGGCGACCTGATCGGCAACGCGACCTTCGTCGGCCGCGGGGCCGGCCCGGAACCGACCGCCAGCGCGATCGTGGCCGACCTTATTGACCTGGCCCACAATCTGGCCCTCGGGGCCCACGCGCGGGTGCCGCTGCGGGTAGGGGCCAGTTGCTCGTTCCGACCGATCGAGCAGGTGGGCTCGCGCTACTATCTGCGGCTCTGGGTCAAGGACCAGCCGGGCGTGCTGGCCCAGATCGGCAGCGTGTTCGGCGCCCATCAGGTCTCGATCGCCGCCGTCACCCAGAAGGAGACCGACGACGACGCCTCGCTGGCCGAGCTGGTGATCGTTACCCACCAGGCTCTCGAGCAGGACATGCAGGCGGCGGTGGCCGAGGCTGGCGCGCTTGATATAACCGACCGGATCGCGACCCTGGTTCGGATCGAGGACATCTCCTGAAACCGGAGCCGCTGCGTCCCGGAGTGGTCGAACGCTGGCAGCGATTCTGGCCGGTCGGCGACTCCACCCCCAGGGTCTCGCTGGGCGAGGGTGATACGCCGCTGGTGCGCCTGCCGGACCTGGAGAGGGCGACCGGCGCCGGGCAGGTCTGGGCCAAGTACGACGGCTGCAATCCGACCGGGTCGTTTAAGGACCGCGGCATGGCGCTGGCGATGAGCAAGGCCCTGGAAGACGGCGCTCACACGGTAATCTGCGCCTCGACCGGCAATACCTCGGCCGCGGCCGCGGCCTATGCCGGCCGGGCCGGGCTGCGCTGCGTGGTGCTGGTATCGGATGCCATCGCCCGCGGCAAGCTCGCCCAGGCCCAGGTGTACGGTTCCGACGTGGTCGTCATGGACGCCAATTTCGATGTCCGCCTGGAGGTCGCCAAGGAGATCTGCGCCCGCGTGCCAGGCGTGGTGCACGTGAATTCGGTCAATCCATACCGGCTGCAGGGCCAGCAATCGGCGGCGTTTGAAATCTGCAGCGAGCTTGGTTCGGCGCCGGACGAGCTCTACATACCGGTCGGCAATGCCGGCAACATCCACGCCTACTGGCGGGGCTTTACCAAGTTCGCCGAAGCTGGCCTGATCGATGAGCGGCCGGTGCTGCGCGGCTTCCAGGCGGCCGGCGCCGCTCCGATCGTCAGCGGACGGCCGGTCCCCAACCCCTCCACCGTGGCCAGCGCTCTCGAGATCGGGAATCCCGAGAACTGGGAAAAGGCGGTTCGGGCCCGCGACGAGGCCGGCGGGTCGATCGAGGCGATCGAGGATGCCGAGATCCTCGAGGCTTATGACCGGCTGGCTGGCTGGGGACTTTTCTGCGAACCGGCCTCGGCGGTCTCGGTGGCCGGCCTCAAGAGCCGCGCCGGGCGCG
>CAYXKQ010000011.1:15627-18660 GCA_964465715.1 uncultured Chloroflexota bacterium | reverse complement strand
ATATCACCCCGCCAACCGGCCCCGGTCTCGGCGTCGAATTCGACGAAGACGTGCTCCGATCCCACCTGGTCTAGGAAACTGCCGACGCGAATTCCCCGGGATGCAATCCAGTCACGGGTGGGCCCGGGAATTGTGCAATCGCCGCCATGCCGAGTCCGACCCGGGCGGCGCATGGGCGGGCGGGAAGCCGTCATCGAGCGCCCGCGAGGAAATGGTGCAGACAGCGATCCGCGGCCCGCTTGCAAAGCCCCGCCTGCCGCGGTCAGGCCCCCGGGCCCACACCGGGTCGACGGCCGCCTGGCCGCCCGACCCCCGACAATCCGGGCCGGTGACATCGGCAAGGCGATCGCGCCAACGGGGATTCCAGATCCTGCCGGTACCTAAATTAGGTTTGTTGCGGGTACTCGAACCAGCCCGACAGCCGTCGCGGGAGAAGGATGGCGTGAAGTCCAAAGTCAAGGTGAATTGCACCATTGCGATGTTGCTGGCGGCGATTATGGTCGCCTGCGGACCCGCCGAATCCCGTCCGGTCGAGATCGCGACCGGCGCCAGCGCCCAGATCATGGGCCCCGGGGGCGAATCGCTGGGCACGGTGACCCTCACCCAGGGAGGGCAAGGCGTGCTGGTGCAGGCGGACCTGAGCGGATTGACCCCCGGCGGGCACGGGTTCCACATCCACGAGACCGGCAGTTGCGCGCCGGACTTTTCCGCCGCCGGCGATCACTTCGCCCCCGCCGGCGTCAAGCACGGCTACTTCAATCCCGAGGGGCACCACGCCGGCGACCTTCCCAACATATACGCTGGCGCCGACGGGACCGCGCGCACCGACTTCTTCAGCGGCGCCATCACCCTTGCCGAGGGCGAGTCAAATTCCCTGTTCGACAGTGACGGCTCCGCGATCATCGTGCACGAGCGGGCCGACACCTACGGGGCCGACGCCGGAGCCGGCGGCCGGGTCGGCTGCGGGGTGATCGTTCAGAGCTAGTCGCGCCGGGGAGCGGTCGCTCACGCCGCCAGGTCGATAGCACCGGCTGGCCCGGAAAGGAAACGGGATTGAACGACGGATTCGACTACCGGGAGCTGCCGGCAGCCCACGACGCGCTGGCCCCGGACGGTTCCGAAATCCGCCTGCTGGCCGAGACGCCGCGCGCCAGCATGGTCCACTGTTCGCTGGGTCCGGGCCGGGTATCCGTCGCCGTGGCTCATCGCACCGTCGAGGAGCTCTGGTACTGCCTGGAGGGCAGCGGCCAGCTCTGGCGACGCCTGCACGGCCGCGAAGAGATCGTCGAGCTGCTCCCCGGCGTGAGCGTCTCCATCCCCTTGGGAGCAAGCTTCCAGTTCCGCAATCCCAGTGACGCACCGCTTCGGTTCATCATCGCCACTGTCCCCGCCTGGCCGGGCGATGACGAGGCTTACCCGGTTCCAGGGCGCTGGCCCGCCGGCCGGTGACTGATGCCCGACCAACATGCGGCGGCATCCGCGATGGGACATCTGGCCGGACAAGGTTGACGCGAATCGGCGCCGCGCCGATCTCCTGGCCAGGACACGTGGGCCGCAGGCGGCAACCGGAAGCCGGGGAGCGGGCTTAGAGTGGGGTGACCGTCCCCCGCCGAGGTCGCAATGGCCGCTGCGAAATCGGTCGAGTTGCAGAGATTGGCCCGTACTGGATTCGCATTGACCCATCCTGAAATTGACCAATTGAACGCCGGGCTTGACCACATTCGGCAATCCCCGGCCAATGGCGGCACCCTGCTCAAGATCGTCCAACGCCCCGACATTGACCGACGGGAAGTGGCCAAGGAGGGTCGGCTCGATGTGGAGGACGGGCTTCTCGGCGACTCCTGGAGGGACCGTGGCAGCACGAGCACTCCGGACGGGAGCGCGAACCCCGAGGCCCAGGTAACGATCATCAATTCCCGTGCGCTCCAGCTCATGGCCGGCTCCGAGGACCGCTGGCCGCTGGCCGGCGATCAACTTGTGATCGACCTGGACATGAGCATGGCGAATCTGCCGCCGGGGGCAAGGTTGTCCATCGGTTCGGCGGTCATTGAAATCTCCGCCGAACCCCACACCGGTTGCGTAAAGTTCGCCCGCCGTTTCGGTCACGACGCGCTCCGGTTCGTCAGCACCCCGACCGGGCAAGAATTGCGGCTCCGGGGCGTAAACACACGCGTCGTGCAGTCAGGGAAGATCCGGGCCGGCGACGTCGTTGAAAAGGTCGCACCGCAGAAAAGTCCCGACCCGCGTTGAGCCGGCTCGTTTGCGTCGCCTCAGGGGACTTGCGCCCGGGCCCGGCTCGAGGAAACTTGGCGGCTTGAAAACCTGAACGCACATACCGTGGCAATGTCGAAAAATCCGCAATCGCCGGTAACGCTGCAGACCGAGCGGCTCACCCTGCGCCCGTTTGAGATTTCCGACGCGGGCGACGTATTCGAATACGCCCGCGACCGCGAATTCGGGCGTTTTCTGGCGTTACCGGAACCCTACACCCGGGCCGACGCCGAGCGGTACGTGGCAATCCAGGTCGCCGCCGACTGGTCGAAACTGGCCAGCCTGGCCATCGCCTTTCAGGGCAGTGTCGTCGGGGGTATCGATCTGCGGATTGACCACGCCGAACGCAACGCGGGGATGGGGTATGCGCTGGCCCGCCGCCTGTGGGGTCGGGGGCTGGTCACGGAGGCGGCCGGGGCGGTCATCGCAATGGCGTTCGAAATATACCGGTTGCACAAGGTGTGGGCTCACGCCGACGTGCGCAACACGGCCTCCTGGCGGGTGATGGAAAAAATCGGCATGAGGCGCGAGGGGCTGCTCCGCGAACACCACATGGTCCGCGATGAACCCGGCGACATGTACAGCTACGGGATCCTGCGCGAGGAGTGGGAGCGCGCGCGCTGATCAGTAGTGGGTTGGCCGGATCGCCGGTCGGGCCGGGCGCGGTCCGCGGCTAAGGTAAAAACACCCGGAACAGCAACTCCCCCGAACCGCTTTGCGCCGAATAGTCCAAGTCCCCAGATGACCACGCCGACCCGCACG
>CAYXKQ010000011.1:0-15563 GCA_964465715.1 uncultured Chloroflexota bacterium | reverse complement strand
CCGAAGCCGTGGCCAAAGGGGGCATGGTGGCCAGCAAGGACCGCCGCGCCACCGCCGCCGGCCTGACGATGCTGGAATCGGGCGGCAATGCGGTCGACGCCGCGGTGGCGGCCGCGTTCGCGATCGGCGTCGTCGAACCCGGATCCAGCGGCGTCGGGGGCGGCGGTTACCTGGTCTATCAGGTCGAAGGCCGCGGCGGCGTGTTCGGATTCCAGATGCAAGGCCCGCGCAACGCGCGGCCCGGCATGTACTCTCTCACCGGCGAGGCCGCGGTCGGGAGCTTCGGCTGGCCGGGCGTGGAAGGGGACGAAAACCTGCAGGGGCCGCGCTCGATTGCCGTGCCCGGCGCGGTGGCGGGGCTGTGCGAGGCCCAGGCCCGCCTCGGCAATCTGCCGCTAGCCGAGGTCATCGCCCCGGCGATCGGCCTGGCCCGCGACGGCTTCGCGCCCGGCTGGCATACCATCTACGCGCTCGGCCTGGCCGCCCCCAAGCTGCTCGAGTCGGCAGAACTGACCCGCGTGTTCCTGCCCGACGGACAGCTGCCGGCGTCTGACCCCGGCGCCGAGGTGCGCCTGCGCCAGGGCGACCTCGCCGACGTGCTCGAGGCGATCGCCGAACGGGGACCGGCCGGTTTCTACCGCGGGGAGGTAGCCCGCGCGATCGTTGCCGGAATCGCCGACGGCGGCGGGATTCTCACCGAGGAGGACCTGGCCGACTACCGGCCCTATCACTGGGACCGCGGCCTGGAGATCGGGTATTCGGACCGGACGGTGCGGGTTCCGCCATTTGCGTGCGCGGGTCTCACGTCGGCAATGACGCTCAAGCTCTTTGAGAAAAGCGGCGGTTCGGGACTGGCCCACAACAGCGTCGACGGTCTGCACGCCTACATAGCCAGCGCCCGTCTGGCCTACGTCGATCGCTACGCCTACATGTCCGACCCGGAGATGGTCCAGGTCCCCTGGCGGGGCCTTGTCGCGGAGGGGTACCTGGCCGGCCGGGCCGCCCTGATCGAACCGCGGCGGCTACCGGCGTTTGAACCCGGCGACCCGTGGCCGTTCGATGACTCGTCGCCGGGGCCCCGATTGACCGCCAGCGCGCCGGCGTTCGACGCCGGGACCACGCACCTCTGCGTGATGGACGGCGACGGCAACGCGGTGTCGCTGACCAACACCCTGATGGCCAGTTTCGGATCAGGGTTCGCCTCCCCGGGCACCGGCGTGGTCTTAAACAACGGAATGATGTGGTTCGACCCGGTCCCGGGTCGGGTCAATTCAATTCAGCCCGGCAAACGGGCCCTGAACAACATGACCCCGGCGCTGGTGCTCGGTCCGGAAGGGGTGGTCATGGCCGTCGGGGCCTCGGGCGGGCGGCGCATTACCAACTGCGTGACGCAGCTGATATCCAAGGTGGTGGACTTCGGGATGGGTCCGCAGGAGGCCATCGATTCCCCGCGGGTGGACTGCTCGCTGCTCGCTACGGCGCTCGATCCGCGGTTTCCAGAGGCCACGGTCGCCGGCCTGCAGCGTCGCGGGCACCGCATCCACGTAACCGGCGACATGGACCTCGCGGAGGGTTTTTCGAGCTTTGCCAGTCCGGTGGCCATCGTGACCGACCCGCGCGCCGGATTCCGGGCCGGCGTGGACACCTTCCACTCCGCTCACGCCCAGGGCATTTGAAACGGCCGGCCGGCAAACTACTTTGGTGGCGCTTCAATTCCCATCCCGCGCGCCGATCGGGAGGATGACTTGTCGGTAATCGAAAAACTCCTGGCCCACAATGCCCGGTTTGCCCAAGGCTTTGAGCACGGCGATCTGGCATCCCCGCCGGCGCTTGGGCTGGCAGTCGTTACCTGCATGGACGCCCGACTGGACGTGCACCGGATCCTGGGCATCGCCGAAGGCGACGCGCACGTGATTCGCAATGCCGGCGGCATCGTCAGCGAGGACGCCCTGCGGTCGCTGGTGATCTCGCAACGCCTGCTGGGAACAACCGAGGTCGCGGTCATCCAGCACAGCGACTGCGGGATGCTCAAGTTCGGCGACGAAGAGGTCAAGGACCAGATCGAAGCCGACACCGGGCAGCGGCCCCCGTTCGCGCTGGGCGCGTTCACCGACCTTGAAGAAAACGTGCGCGATTCGGTCGCCCTGATTCGAGCCAATCCATTCATCCCGCACAAGGACCGGGTTCGGGGGTTCGTCTATGACTGTGCCACCGGCAGATTAAGCGAGGTCGGCGCCGGCAGGGACCGCGAAGGCTGACCGGCTTTCGGAATACGGCCGGAATCGATCAGCGCACAATCGGGCCGGCGGCCCCGAACAGCCCCGAATTCCAGGAACGAGATCCCCATGCACGCCGATGAGCTCTGCTACGCCACGATCGAGGAGCTCGCCCCGCGCCTGGCCGCGGGCGAACTGTGCCCGGTCGAACTGACCCGGGCCCAGCTCGACCGCATCGCCGGAATCGACGCCACCTGGCGCAGCTACGCGACCGTGATGGCCGACTCCGCCCTGGAAGCGGCCGAACGGGCCAAGCGGGAAATCAAGGCCGGGCGGTACCGGGGTCCGCTGCACGGGATCCCGGTCGCGGTCAAGGACCTTTGCTACACGCAGGGTACGCGCACCATGGGCGGGACCAAGGTCCTGGAGGACCTGGTACCGGATTTCGATTCCACCGTGGTGGCCCGGTTCAAGGCCGCCGGCGCGGTCCTGCTGGGCAAGCTGAACCTCACCGAGGGGGCGATGGGCGGTTACAACCGCGCCCGCCAGATTCCGCTCAACCCCTGGGCGCCGGACCGCTGGACGGGGTCGTCGTCGAGCGGTTCGGGGGTCGCAACCGCCGCCGGAATGTGCTACGCATCGCTGGGCAGCGACACCGGCGGTTCCATCAGGTCGCCCGCGGCGGCCTGTGCGATCACCGGCTTAAAACCCACCTGGGGAAGGGTGAGTCGATACGGGGTTCTCGACCTGGCCCAGTCACTGGATCACGTTGGTCCGATGACCCGCTCGACCTGGGACTGCGCAGCGGTGCTTGAGGCGATCGCCGGCGACGATCCCGACGACCCGACCACAATGCCCGAACCCGCGCCGAGGATTCTGGACGGGATCGAATCCGGCATCGCCGGCCTCAGGGTCGGGTTCGACCGGAACTACGCTACCCGGGACGTGGACGAGAGGATCGCCGCCGCGGTGGCCGAGTCGGTCAGGGTCCTGGAATCGCTGGGGGCTGAGATCGTGGAAGTCGAATTGCCCCCGATCGACCCGTACGCGCTCGTCTGGCCCACGCTCTGTTCGGTCGAGGCCCTGGCCGCGCACGCGGCTACCTATCCCAGCCGGGCCCAGGACTACGGGCCCTGGTTCCGCGGCTGGCTGGAGCTGGGCGCATCGACTTCGGCGGCCGACTACGCGCGGGCATGCGACCTGCGCGCCGAGTTGACCGGCCTGCTGGCGCGTGCATTCACCGGAATCGACATGCTCGCCTGCCCGGCGCTGGGCGATCTGCCGCATCCGATAACCGAGGAGATGCTCTACCACGGACCTATGGAGGACCACGGCCCGGTCCGCCGCCGGTTCACCTGCCCCTGGGACATGAACCGCGCTCCCACCCTTACGCTGCCCAACGGCTGGACCGAAGAAGGTCTGCCCACGGCCCTGCAGCTTGTCGGACCGCCCGGGAGCGAGGCGGTCCTGTGCCGCGCCGGTCACGCCTTCGAGCGGGCGACCGATCACCGGCGCCACCCCTCGGTTTAGGTCCCGGACGCCGATCCCGCCACCGATGTTGAATCGATGAGTGTCCAGTCCGGGCCGGTGCTGCCGAAGCTGATCGGGGCGCGCGTGCGCCGCCGCGAGGATCCGCGTCTCGTCCAGGGTCAGGCCAAATACGTCGACGACCTCAAGCTCCCCGGCATGCTGCACGCCGCCTTCAAGCGCTCCGACATCGCCCACGGGACGATCCGGGCCATCGACACCAGCGCGGCCGAATCAATCAGCGGTGTCGAGCTGGTGCTCACCGGCGCGCAACTGGCCGAGCACATCGGTCCGATCCCGCGGTTGACCGCCTTCCGCGCGCCCGACCAGCACCCGCTGGCAATCGACCGGGTGCGCTACGTCGGCGAACCGGTGGCGGTGGTGGTCGCCGCCGACCGCTACATCGCCCGCGACGCGACCGACGCGATCCGGGTCGAATACGAGGAGTTGCCGGCCGCGGTCGATCCGCACGCCGCCATGGCCGCCGGTGCGGTCAGGCTCCACGAAGGTTTCGAACGCAACATTGCGCTTGATCGCTTCGGCTCAGGGACCGGCGACGCCGCCGCGGCCGCGGCCGCTTTTGCCGCCGCCGACATCGTCGTCAGGCAGTCGATGCTCAATCAGCGTCTCGCCCCGAGCGCGACCGAACCGCGCGGCGTTCTCGCCCGGTACGACCACGGTCGCCAATACCTGACCATCTGGAGCTCTACCCAGTCCCCGCACCTTCTGCGATCGATGGTGGCCGGGGTCCTGGGCCTGGGCGAGCACCAGGTTCGCGCGATCGCCCCGGAAGTGGGCGGCGGATTCGGGGCCAAAAAGGTCTACGGCGAGGACCACGTGGTGGCTGCGCTGGCGCGCATCGTTCGCGCCCCGGTCAAGTGGATCGAGGACCGCACCGAGGCGTTCCTGACCACCTCGCACGGCCGCGACATTCACGGCGACATCGAAATCGCGGCCCGGCGCGACGGCACCATCCTCGCCCTGCGGGCCAAGCTGGTCGCCGACATTGGTGCGTACCAGGCCCTGCTGACGGCCGGGATTCCCACCAACACCGGCCGGATGATCGGTGGCGTCTATTCGATTCCGGTGATCTCCCACGAGCTAACCGAGGTGTTCACCAACAAGACCCCCACCGACGCCTATCGCGGCGCCGGTCGGCCGGAGGGAATCTACTTCCTGGAGCGCGCCCTGGACATGCTGGCCCGCGAACTGGCCATCGATCCGGCCGAAATCCGACGCCGCAATTTCATTTCGCCCGACCAGTTCCCCTACCGGACCGCCACCGGGCTGGTCTACGACTCCGGCAATTACCTCCCCAACCTGGAGAGGGGGCTTGAGGTCGCCGGCTGGGACGGGCTGCTGGCCGAGCGCGACGCAGCCCGCGCCGAAGGCCGGATAGTCGGCGTGGGCCTCTCGTTCTACGTCGAGATCTGCGGGCGCGGACCTTCGGCCCGGGGCGGGACCGGCGGCTGGGAACACTCGGGGGTAACGATCGAGCGCGGCGGAAAGGTCAGCGCCACCACCGGCACCACATCGCACGGCCAGGGCCATGAGACCACCTTCGCGCAGATGCTGGCCGACCACTTCTCGGTCCCAATCGAGGACATCACCATCCTGCACGGGGACACCGGGGTGGTAAAGCAGGGAATCGGGACCTTCGGCAGCCGCTCCCAGGCGGTCGGTGGAGCCGCCCTCAATCTTGCTGCCGGCAAGGCCAGCGACAAGATGAAGCAGTTTGCAGCCGCGCTCCTGTCCGATCAGGAGGTATCGGCCGAGGACCTGGAATTCGTCGATGGGCGGATCCAGGCAACCGGTCGTCCGGAGGTGAGCAAGACGTTCGCCGAGGTGGCCGATTTTGCCTATATACCGGTCCCCCTGCCGCCGGGACTGGAACCCGGGCTGTCCGAGGAGGCGTTCTTCGAGCCGGAGAACAACACCTACCCGTTCGGGTGTCACATCTCGATGATCGAGATCGATCGCGAGACCGGTGAACCCAAGCTATTGAAGCTGGTGGCAGTCGATGACTGCGGCAATGTGATCAACCCCCTGATCGTCGAAGGCCAGGTCCACGGGGGGCTGGCCCAGGGGATCGGCCAGGCGATGTTCGAAGAGGTCGTGTTCGACCAGGACGGGCAGCCGCTGACGGCCAGCTTCATGGACTACGTAATGCCGCGGGCGGCCGACCTGCCGCATTTCGAGCTGGAACGCACCGTCACCCCGACTCCGGTCAATCCGCTCGGAGCCAAGGGCGTCGGTGAAGCCGGCACCATCGGCGTATCGCCCTGCGTGATAAACGCGGCCGTGGACGCCCTGGCCCCGTTCGGGGTGCGGCATTTGGATATGCCCCTGCGGCCCGAACGCCTCTGGCGCCATATCCAGAAAGGTCGCGACCGCTCCTAGAACGCGCCCAAGCGACCGGGATCAGGGTCCGGAGGCCACCTATAGAATCGGGGCGCTCAATCGGAAACCGGCAAATTCGCGGGTCGATTGAGACGGGGTTTCGGCCTCCGGGTCGACCAGCGCAATCTGGTCGGCGCGGGTTTTTTGGAAGTCGCTCGGCGGTGGGTGCCGGGAGGAGGGGTCTGGCGGTGCAGATCAGCGGCGAACACCGATTTGCCGGTCCGCGCCCGCTGCTGTACCAGATGCTCCTGGATCCCGAGGTCCTGGCCGCCACGCTTCCCGGCGTGCAGAGCTTTGACGAAGTCGAACCCGACACCTATGAGTCCAGCATGCGCGTGGGGATCGCCGCGGTGCGCGGCACCTACCAGGGACGCGTCGAGGTCTCCGAGCGCGTCCCCGACGAGTCCTTCCGACTCCGCATCGAGGGCTCGGGCCGGCCCGGCGGCGGGACCGCCGACGCCCGGGTGCGGCTGGAGGAGGCCGACGGCCAGACCGTCATGCACTATCAGGCCGAAGTCCGGGCCAGGGGCACGATCGCCCGCCTGGGCAACCGCCTGATGGGCGGGGCCGCCCGACTCCTGGTTTCCCAGTTCTGCAGGGCCATTGAACAACGAATTGAAAAAAGCGCCGCCTAGGCGGCCCTGACCCGTCGACAAGGAGGTCGCAATGTCTGATCCGGTACCCATAACCGTCCAGGTAAATGGGCGGCGGCGGCGGGCCGTGGTCGAGCCACGGTTGCTGCTGGCGCATTTCCTGCGCGAAGACCTCAACCTGACCGGTACCCACGTGGGTTGCGACACCAGCCAGTGCGGCGCCTGCACGGTTCTAGTCGACGGCCAGAGCGTCAAATCGTGCACGACCTTTGCCGTGCAGGCCGATGGCGCCGAGGTCACGACCATCGAGGGGCTGGCCCAGAACGGTGAACTGCACCCGCTGCAGGAAGGATTCTGGGAAGAACACGGCCTGCAGTGCGGCTACTGCACGCCGGGCATGATCATCTCCGCGCTCGACCTTCTACAGAACAACCCGGAACCCAGCGACGACGAGATCCGGGCCGGCATATCCGGCAACCTGTGCCGCTGCACCGGCTACCAGCACATCGTCAACTCGATCCGGGCCGCGGCCGAAAGGATGGCGCAGCAATGAGTACCCAAGTTGGACCGGTACTGCCCAAACTCATCGGGGAGCGCGTCCGGCGCCGCGAGGACCCGCGTCTGATCCAGGGCCTTGCAACCTACGTTGACGACGTCAAGCTGCCGGGCATGCTCTACATGGCCCTCAAGCGCTCCGACATAGCGCACGGAAACATCCGCAGCATCGACACCAGCGCCGCGGCGGCGATGGAGGGTGTCGAGCTGGTGCTCACCGGCGCGCAGCTGGCCGAACACCTCGGGCCCATGCCGATCGGGACTCCCTTCCCGGCCCCCGACCACCACTCGATCGCCACCGACCGGGTGCGCTACGTCGGCGAACCGGTGGCCGTGGTAGTGGCCGAAGACCGCTACCTGGCCCGTGACGCCGCGGATGCGATCGTGGTCGACTACGAGGAACTGCCCGCGGTGGTCGATCCCGAGGCGGCGATGGCCGACGGGACGACCCTGATCCATGACGAATTCGAACGCAACATCGCGGTTGATGGCGTATACGGCGGCACCGGCGTGAACGCCGAAACCGCCCAGCCCGAGGACGACAGCGCCGTCGACGCGGCATTTGCCGAGGCCGACGTGGTGATAAAGCAGCGCATGCTGAACCAGCGGCTGGCCCCCAATGCGATGGAGCCCCGCGGGGTCGTGGCCCACTACGAGCCGGGACGCGAATACATCACGGTCTGGAGCGCCACCCAGAACCCGCACATCCTGCGCACCCTGGTGGCCGGGATGCTGGGCATGGGTGAGCACCAGGTTCGGGCGATCGCCCCCGAAGTGGGAGGGGGATTCGGCTGCAAGATCAACATCTACGGCGAGGAGTACACCGCCGCCGCGCTCTCCAAGCTGACCGGCGCGCCGGTCAAGTGGATCGAGGATCGGACCGAGGCTTTCCTGGCCACGACCCACGGCCGCGACCTGCTCGGCGATATCGAGATTGCGGCCAAGTCGGACGGCAAGATCCTGGCCATTCGCGCCAACCTGCTGGCCGACATCGGCGCTTACCAGGTGTTGCTTACGGCGATCATCCCGACCCTTACCGGGCTCATGATGAACGGGGTCTACAAGGTCGGCGTGGTCCGCCACGGACTGACCGAGGTCTACACCAACAAGACCCCGACCGACGCCTACCGCGGCGCCGGACGCCCCGAGGCGCTCTACTTCCTGGAGCGGATCGTCGACATGCTGGCCCGCGAGCTGGACATGGATCCGGCCGAGCTGCGGCGCATGAACTTCATGCCCGCCGAGGAGTTCCCGTATCCGACCGCGACCGGCCTGGTCTACGACTCGGGCAACTACGTCGCCACCCTTGACAAGGCGCTGGAGGTGGCCGACTGGCAGGGAATGCTGGCCGAACGCGACGCCGCCCGCGCCGAAGGGCGAATCGTCGGTGTGGGAATGTCCTTCTACGTCGAAGTCTGCGGCCTGGGACCCTCATCGACCGTTCCGGTCGGCGGCTGGGAACACTCGGGCGTGACCATCGAGCGCGGCGGCAAGATCACGGCCACCACCGGATCGTCACCGCACGGCCAGGGCAACGAAACAACGTTCGCCCAGATGCTGGCCGACCACTTCTCGGTCCCAATCGAGGACATCACCATCCTGCACGGGGACACCGGGGTGGTAAAGCAGGGAATCGGGACCTTCGGCAGCCGCTCCCAGGCGGTCGGTGGAGCCGCCCTCAATCTTGCTGCCGGCAAGGCCAGCGACAAGATGAAGCAGTTTGCAGCCGCGCTCCTGTCCGATCAGGAGGTATCGGCCGAGGACCTGGAATTCGTCGATGGGCGGATCCAGGCAACCGGTCGTCCGGAGGTGAGCAAGACGTTCGCCGAGGTGGCCGATTTTGCCTATATACCGGTCCCCCTGCCGCCGGGACTGGAACCCGGGCTGTCCGAGGAGGCGTTCTTCGAGCCGGAGAACAACACCTACCCGTTCGGGTGTCACATCTCGATGATCGAGATCGATCGCGAGACCGGTGAACCCAAGCTATTGAAGCTGGTGGCAGTCGATGACTGCGGCAATGTGATCAACCCCCTGATCGTCGAAGGCCAGGTCCACGGGGGGCTGGCCCAGGGGATCGGCCAGGCGATGTTCGAAGAGGTCGTGTTCGACCAGGACGGGCAGCCGCTGACGGCCAGCTTCATGGACTACGTAATGCCGCGGGCGGCCGACCTGCCGCATTTCGAGCTGGAACGCACCGTCACCCCGACTCCGGTCAATCCGCTCGGAGCCAAGGGCGTCGGTGAAGCCGGCACCATCGGCGTATCGCCCTGCGTGATAAACGCGGCCGTGGACGCCCTGGCGCCATTCGGCATCAAACACATCGACATGCCCCTGCGGCCCGAGCGCCTGTGGCGCCTCATTCAGCAGAACGGAGGCCAATAGTGATTCCGACTTCGTTTGAATACACCCGCGCGGGCAGCGTCGCGGAAGCGCTTGCGCTGCTGGCCGACGGTGGCGACGAGGCCAAGCTGCTTGCCGGCGGGCACAGCCTGATCCCGATCATGAAGCAGCGCCTGGCCGAACCAGGCCTGCTGATTGACATCGGCGGGATCGCCGACCTGCAGGGAATCTCCTGCGACGGGGAGGAGATCTCGATCGGTTCGGGCACAACCCACGCCGAGTTGGCCGCCTCGGAGCTGCTGCGTTCCCACGCCCCGATCGTGGCCGAGACCGCCGCCGAGATCGGCGATCCACAGGTCCGCAACCGCGGCACGATCGGTGGAAGCCTCGCCCACGCTGACCCGGGCGCCGACCTTCCGGCGGTGCTGGTGGCCTTAAATGCCCAGATCGATCTGCAGGGCCCGGCCGGCGGGCGCAGCGTGGCGGCCGCGGATTTCTTCCAGGACATCCTTACCGTTGATCTGGCTGAAGACGAGATCATCACCGGGGTCCGCTTCAACGGACGGCGGTCGGCCGCCTACCAGAAGCTGGAGCAGCGCGCGTCGCGTTTCGCTTTGGTCGGCGTGGCGGTCGCGCTGGATCTTGATGGCGAAGTCTGTCGATCGGCCAGCGTGGCCGTGACCGGGGCCTCCAGTCATGCCCAACGGCTCAGCGCGGTCGAGGCCGCGCTCAGCGGGTCGGAATTGCCCTCCGGGGCGGCCGCGGCGGCCTCCGGCGCCGGTGACGGACTCGAATTCGTAAATGCCGACCTGCACGGCAGCGAGGACTATCGCCGGGCAATGGTGGAGGTCATGACCCGCCGCGCGATCGAGGCGGCCGCAGCCAGAACCTGATCCGGCCGGGGCCACGGCCCGCGTCGCGGCCGATGCGACGCGGGCAGCGCCCTGCCGGTTTTTTGGGGGTTGTCTGTCCGCGTTGCGGGCACACCCCATCGCGTGGACCCAGTCCCGCCGCGGCACACTGAATCTCCCCCATGAAATATCCGCCCCTCCGAGCAAGGTGCACCGGTGCAGGTCTCCCCGACCGCGCCGGCCCCGCCACGCCGACGGCGGGCAAATTGAACCGATCGACATGCCAACTGCACTGGCAAACCAGATCCGCCGGCAGCTCGCCGGCCACGCGGACCCGGAAAAGGCCGACGGCATGCGCCGCTACATGAAATCGGAAATGCCGTACCGCGGAGTTCAAACTCCGCTGCGGCGCCGCATTTGCGGGGCTGCATTCCGGGCCCATCCGATCAATTCAAAGCCGCAATGGCAGCGGGCGGTCCGGGATCTTTGGCAGAACGCCGAATTCAGAGAGGAGCGCTACGCCGCTCTGGAGCTGCTGGGGTCCCGCCAGTACGCCTCCTTCCGGACGCTGGATACCCTGCCACTGATGGAGGATTTCGTGGTGACGGGGGCCTGGTGGGACTACGTCGACAACATCGCCACCCACCGATTGCGCGAACTCCTGGAAAAGCACTCCGCGGAAATGTCCGGCCAAATGCGCGCCTGGAGCCGCGATGCGGACAAGTGGAAACGCCGGGCGGCGATCATCTGCCAGGTCAATCGAAAGGAGGAGACCGACGTCGAACTCCTCTTCGAGTGCATTGAGGCCAACCTCGACGACCCCGATTTCTTCATCCGCAAGGGCATCGGCTGGGCGCTCCGCTCGCTGGCCTGGACCGACCTTGACACGGTGGAGTCGTTCGTGGCGCGCAACTCCGAGCGCCTGAGTCCACTGTCGCGCCGCGAGGCGCTCAAAAATTCCGCCAAGATTCGTAAGTCCATGAACCCCTGACCCGGCTCGATTGACCGCCGCAATACGCGGACGCCCTGCCCTGCTCCAACCCATGGCAGGGACCGGCAAATTCCAACACCGGCCGGGTCAGCCCGGATATTCTTCCGATTGTCCAAGGCCCTTCTTCCGGAGCGCTTTTCGGTCACATCCGGTTGATTCGGCCCCACCGCCCGCGCGTTCGTCGGCTGAGGCAGGTCGGCCGATGCCGTGATTGGCTACCTGGACCTGTCTCCGCGCGCCATCGACCGGTCTCCGAGGTCACATTCCGGGCCCGGGGCGTGTTTAGCCGAGGACCCTGGCCGTCCCGGCCGTTAGGGGCCGCATCAGGCGGCCCACGGCGTCAACCGACCGGTGCGCGGGCCGGTGTCCGCACGAGGCGCTGAAGGATCGCCCGGAACTCATCCTGGTAGGGATAGGCGGATGCAAATTCCAGGTAGATTCGGCGGGTGGTCCGCCTGATCCGCACCGCCACCTTCAGGTAGCGCGTATCGAAACCGGGCCCTTCGAGCGGGGCGATTTCGGGCTCCGCCGGCGCAATTTTTGAGTTGGTCGGTTGAATCCTCGACCTGGTTGTTGAGCCACAACGTACGCTATGAAAATGCAATTCGGCCCGGTTGGGGGCAATGGGCTTTATGTGGTTCCAGCCGGGGAGCGCCCGGCCGGCGGCGTTGTCCTGCCGCCGGTGCCAGAATGCATTGACTGGTCGGGCAGGAAAAACGAGCATGGCGACCCGCGAGTACATATTTGAAATCACCCAGGACGAGGACGGCGGGTACGTGGCGCAGTGCGCCCAGATCCCGGGCGTGATCACCCAGGGCGAGACGCTGGAAGAGCTGGTCGAGAACGCCCGGGAGGCGCTGGAGGCGATGCTCGAGTCTCGGGCGCTGCGCAAGCTGCCGGTCGGCGATGCGCGGCCGGTGCTGCGCAGCATGGTACATTCCATCGGAATGAACGTGGAGGCCGCGCCGGACTTTGTGCCCTAGTGGCGCGTCTGCCGATGCTCTCGTGGCGGCAGGTTGAAAGGTTCGCCCGGGAAAACGGGTACGAGTTCCACCACCAGCGCGGCAGCCATCGAATCTACGTGCATGGCGACGGCCGGGAGATTTCGATTCCCCGACACCGCGAGATAAAGCGCGGGACGCTGCAGGCCCTGCTGCGGGCGATGGGCGCCACCCGCGAACAGCTGCTCGAATGGCTCGGCTAGCCCCCATCCGTCACCGATTTGACCAGATTGCCCGCATCGACCCGATTTTGGGCTGATTGGAAGTATTTCCGCCCACGTCGACGACCTTTTGGCCATTGCGCCCGCCGCTCCGGCGCCGTCAGGCCCCGATGTCCGCTTGCGGTCGGCAATAAGGGTCGTTTAACGCCAAGACCACCCCATCCGAGGCACGGCTTCGCCAGGGACCCTGCCCCCCGGGGGCGCGGAAGGGGGCCGGCTCAGGCCAGCCGTGGAGCGGGTCGTCGGTGGCGTCCAGGTCGAGAACGATCTCGCGCGGCGGCCGGCGGTGGGCCTCGAGGAAGAGCTGCAGCAGGAGGTCGTCCATGGCCTGCAGGTCGGCTGAGATCCTCCGGTAGCGGTCGACGGCCGCATCGGCCGGGCGCGAGCGCTCCAACCGCCCCAGCGTGGCCGAGGAGGCCAGCGCCCGGCCGCCGCAGTCCCCGCCGGCAATGTCCCGCTTGCCCACCAGCATCGCCAGGACCGGGTCGGCGCCCAGGGAGTCGTGATCGCTCAGGTCCTCGTACCCCAGCGCGATCCCGTACATCCGCTGGGCGAGGAGTTCGCGCAGGCTGTGGGCGATGGAGCCCTGATTGCGGTGATCGGCAAAGCACCGGGCCAGGCGGTCGATCACGCCAAGGACCCTATCGACCTCGCCCAGCAGCAGGCCGCCGCCGTCCGAGGACATAAGCGCGCCCGTGAACTCGGCCCGCACCCGGCGCCGGTAATGGGGCGAGAAATCCAGCCGCGGGAGCCTGCCGGGCGGGGGCCGGGTGCTAGTATTTGCCATCGAAGCGCCTTTCGGTGATTGATGGTTGTGGTAGACCTGCCAATTATCGATCGGCGTTTCCGTTTTTAAGGAGTGGGCAGGCGTCCCGGGCGCCATTTAGCGCCCCCTCCAGCGGTAGTGGCGGGACCCGGCCGGGCCGCCTTCTGCCCCTGTGCGGGAGGGAGGCTCCGGGACGGGGTGCTTGATCGCAACTACCGGTGGCGGCGCCACTGCCGGGGACCGCCGATTGCCCGGACCGGGGGTCCCGGCGCGATTTCGGCCGACGGCCTCCGGACGCGGGTTTGCTCGGTCACCAAAGCTCCCGATCGGGTTGCTCGGAGAGGGATGCGGCAAGCCGCAAAGTGCGAAATTGCGACAGCGGCGCAATTGCCTTCACACCGGGCCATTTACATCAGTGGCGGATGCTCTCCGGGGTGGTACGGACCGAGAATCGGTGACGGATGGGGGCTAGGCGCCAGTTCGCAAAGTGCGAATTGGGAATGGCTGTCGGGAGGCCGCCGCAAAGGCCGGTTCAAATCTTGGGGCCGGGCGATTCGCCGCCTCCCAGGCCGAGAATCGGTGATCGATCTGGGTTAGGCGATGGTCCAGTCGATCGAAACGGTGGTGCCGAGGCGGCCGTCGCTGACGGTGACGTGGGCGGTCGCGGTCCCAGGCCGGGTGGGATTTCCGACTATGCGACCGGTACCGGCCAGGATCCGAAGTCCGGCCGGCAGGCCAACGGCGCTCCAGGTGAGCACATCGCCCTGGACGTCCACCGCGGCTACGGCCACATCCACCGGGTCTCCAACGCCGAATTCCATGGACGGCGGGACGGTCACGGCCGGGGCGGTGTTGTCGGCGTTTGTGATGGTCAGTTTCAATTCGGCATACGCCGATGGCGCCTGGGCGCTCGCGGCGCGGATCGTCACGGTCCCGCTTGGAGGCGGCCGGACCGGGGCGGTGTAGTGTCCGTCGGCGCCGATTGAGCCAGCCAATTCGGGCACCCCCGGAATCGTGCTGGCCGACCAGGCCACCTCCGGATCGGATCCGGAGACCGTGGCCTGAAAACCGATGCTGGCTCCCGCCGGCAACGAAGCGGGCGCATCGCTTATCACAACGCTGGCCTCGATCCCGCTCGCATCGATCGTCACCGTTGCGGTCGCGGGGTTTTGCGGGTACTGCGGGAACCATGAATCTAGGGCGGCGAACGTGAAGCTGTCGACGCCGATGAATCCGGGGTCGGGCGTGTAGACGACTCGATTGGAGGAGAACGCGGTATGTGCGGTCCCGGCGCTGTCATACCAGGTGAAATTGCCGACCGTCCACAGTGACCCGTTGGCGGGCCCACCCACGATCCGAAACGCGGGTGGACCCGGGTCGCCATATTGATAGGACCCCAAGTCGACCGCCACCGGTTCCCCCGGATCGACCCCAATCACCTGGGGTCGGGCCAGATACCCCGGTACCACGCTCAATCGGTCCGACAGGGCCAAGCCGTTGTTGGTTTCGTCGGATTCGGCCACGATGTCGTAGGGGTCGGCCTCCACTCCGATTCGGTAGCGACCGGGCAAGACGTCCGAAACGTCGACCCACTGGAACACGACGTCGTTCTCGTAAATGTCGCGCCAGCCCTCGGTGACGCCCATAAGCAAGGTCGTCGCACCGGGACGGTTTGCCATGCAGTCTTCGATTCCCGCCTCGCTGAATCCCTGCTCCCCCGGATGCGGGTGCCGATCGGTCAGCTCCTCGGCGTCCAGCAGGCAGAAGCCCACCTTTTCACCGGGCCGAATCCGGTAGGTGCCGGTGCTGTCCCACAGCGAATAGGCGACGATCTCCATCAGGTGAAAGTGATTGTGTCCGTCGGACGTTTCGAACCGGACCGGCGGCTTGGCGAATTTGATCAGGTCGCCGGACCCTGAGCGCACACGCTGCCACACCTGGTGACTGGTCGGGTCGTCAGGGTCGGCGAGCTGGGGATTTCCGCTCAGGTGCAACGGCCCGGTGCCGAGGTTTGTGACATAGCCCTCGAAGCGCAACGCCCGCAGGACCGCCCCTTCCGGGGTAACCACGACGCTGGCCTCTCCGGCCTGCACCGGCGGATC
>CAYXKQ010000010.1:352-19007 GCA_964465715.1 uncultured Chloroflexota bacterium | reverse complement strand
TATCAAGACCCCCGGGGAAAAAGATCTCCACCATGTGGCGGTTGTTCTGCTTGAGCCGGCGAATGCCCTGATCGCGGATCTTTCCCGTTATGAAGAAGGACTTGGCGATGTTCGTGGCAAATCCCTCTACCAGCGTGCCGCCCACCATCGCCCCCAGCACCAGCTGCGAGTTGCGGTGGAACATGCGGATGCCGGGGGCGTGCCCGGGCAGGTCGAGCCAGTCGGGCGGAGTCGCGCAGGTCTCGAAGAACTCCCGCAGAATTTCCGGCACTTCCCGCAAAGCGCGCTCGTCGCCGTCCATGCCGATCTGGATCAGCCTGCCCAACTCCTCCTGGCCGAGAGGGGCAAGCTCCTCCAGCAGCGCGTCGGCTTCGGGGTCGCCGATGACCGTATGAGCGACATAGTTCCGCGCCCGCTCCGGATCGAGCGCCCTGGCCGCCTGGTAGCCCTTCGTGTAGGCCGATGGGATCCGCATCGATATCGTCTGTCCTTCCGCCGCACTCAACTTTTGATCTTATGAACGCTCCGCGGATCAAGGACCCGACGTTTACCCAGGCTCAAGCGCTCCCCCGCTGGTGCACACCTCCGGCGTCGGCGGCCTCGACGCGAGGCCGAATCGACTAAGCGACGGCGTCCGATGCACCCGGATGTTGAGCCGCCGACTAACTGGCAAGCGAACGGCACGTCGCGCTCAACATGCTCGGGTACTCCCTGAGGAGGCTGCGGCCTGCCGCGCCCGGGAATTCCCGCTACCAACATTTGCGGCAGGCCGAGTTACCGCGGCCTACCGGCCGGGCCTGGGATATCGGGGAAGACGTGGCGGCGGCGATGCCGCCGGGACCGGCTACATCGCTGCGCCGGTTCGTCCGCGAACCGTTCGTCCCCTTCCTGTTGCCGCATTCGGCCGCCGCGACCGCGGCGGCCGAATGGATTGAATCACGCGATGAAGATGTAGCGGGCGATGAAGACCACCGCCAACACGTGCACCAGCCAGGAAACCTCCAGGCCCTTGCCGCGCAGGATCTTGAGCACCGAGTAGCTCACCAGGCCCATCGCCAAGCCGTCGGCGATTGAAAAGGTAAGCGGCATTCCGGCCATGGTGACCAGGGCCGGCACCGCGGTATCGAGGTCGTCCCACTCGATTTCGCGAACCAGGCCAACGGTCGTGGCGGCGATTATCACCAGCGCGGCGGCGACCGCCGATTCGGGCACGATCGCCACCAGCACCGCCAGCGGCAGCGCCAGCAGGAAGAGCACGCCGACCACGATCGCGGTAAGTCCGGTCCGGCCGCCGGCCGAGATGCCGGCCGCGCTCTCGATGTAGGTGGTGACGGTCGAGGTTCCGGCCAGCGCTCCGGCGATGGTGGACGCCCCGTCGACGGCTAGGATCCGTCCCAGCCGGGGCACGTTGCCGGACTCGTCCTCCAGCTTGGCCCGGCGGATCAGCCCGATCACCGTGCCCAGGGAGTCGAAGAAGTCCACGAAAAGCATCGCGAAGATGATGTCGAGGAATCCGACCTGCAGCGCGCCGCCGATGTCGAGCGCGAAGAACGCGTCGTTCCAGCTGCCGTCGGACGCCGGTTCGGCGTTGAGTCCCAGGGGGATCGACACGACGGTGGCGACCACGATGCCGACCAGGATGCCGGCCCGGATTCCCCTCGCCAGCAGGGCGGCGATGACGACCACCGTGGCGATCGTCAGCAGGGCCTTGGGGTCACCCCAGTCTCCCCGCGTGATGATCGTGCCGGCCGACTCCATCACGATCCCGCCGTTGCGCAGGCCGATCATGAGCAGGAACAGCCCGATTCCGGCGCCGATCGCCGGCAGCAGTTCGCGCGGCATCATGCGCACCAGGGCCTGCCTGATGCCGGCGATGGTGAGCACCACGAACACGACCCCGGAGATGAACACCACTCCGAGCGCTTCCTGCCAGGTAAGGCCCATGCTGCCCACGACGGTGAAGGCGAAGAAGGCGTTCAGCCCCATCCCCGGGGCCAGCGCCAGCGGCATGCGGGCAATGAGCCCCATGGCGATGGTTCCCAGGCCGGCCACCAGGCAGGTGGCAAACGCCGCCGCCACCGGAGGGATGCCGGCCGCCGAAAGGATCGCCGGATTCACCGCGATGATGTAGCTCATCGCCAGGAACGTGGTGATCCCGGCCACAATTTCGACGCGGATCGAGGACCCCATCTGGCCGAGACCGAAGAACCGGTCGATTTGCTTGGTAGCTGCGTTCATGCACACCCCCCTCATGGTCCAGGCCCGAAGGCATGAATCGCACCCATCCGAGCCCGCGCCGCAGCCACGATTCTATTTTTGAAGTCGCCCCGGGCGGGCCGTCATTCGCCTTCCGGGGAGGGCCTTTTCAGGGCGTCACGGCGGCCGATTTGGACCACGGGTTGCGTTCCAGCATCGGTCCGGGGACGGCCAGCGTGCAGAAGAAACCCAGGATTGGCATGAAACCGATCGCCGTCAGCGCCAGCTGCAGGCCGAACTCGTCGGCGAGCACCCCGGTCGCCGCCTGGCCGGCGGCCTGGATCGAGAAGATGAAGCCCAGCGCCAATCCCGAGGCCGCCCCCATGCGCGAGGCCATCGCCTGCTGGACCATCACCACGCTGGGGGTCTGCGGGGTCTGGACCGTGAATCCGACCAGGTAGGCGGCCGCGAAAGAAAGCGGCGACCCGATGTCGATGACCATCAGCATGAAGAGCGGGGTTCCCAGCAACAGCGGCAGGGCCATGACCGCCTTGGCGCCCAGCCGGTCGGATAGCCAGCCGCCGCCGAACACACCGGTGGCCGCCCCGGCCGAAAACACCGAAAGCGCCAGCCCGGCGACCGTGAGCGAGGCCCCGCTCTCAAGGAAGGCGAACGGGATGAAGACCGGGGCGGCACCGAACGTCAGGCCCCGGAATACCGACATCGCCGCCAGCGGCGCCAGCAGACGGTAGAGCACGCCGCCGGCGGGCGCGGCGGCATTGGATGATCGGGCGGTCGGCGGACGATGCCGGCCGCCGCGGGTGAGCAGGAAGAACCAGCCGGTCGTCAAGGCCGAGAACCCGATCAGGTAAAGCGGAAAACTGAGCCCCAGGTCGGCCGATTCGACGAAGAATCCGGTGACTACCGGGGAGACCGCAAAACCGGTGTTGCCGGCCAGGAAGAAAAGGCCGACCGCCGAGCCTTTTCCGGTGCTGGAAGAGCGGTTGGCTGCCTCCAGCCCGAGGGCGTGGAAGGCGCCCGATGCCAGCGCCGAGACCAGCAGAAACGCCAGCAGCAGCCAGTAGGTCGGGGCCTGGGCGGCCAGGCCGATGAAAAGGCCCTGCACGAAGATCCCGCCAGTCAGCAGCCTGCGGCTCCCGATCCGGTCGCCCAGCAGTCCGAACAGCGGTTGTGACAGCCCGTTGACGGCGATGTGCAGCCCGGCCGCGATCCCGACCTGGGTGAAATTCAGGTCCAGCTTCGTCGCCAGCAGCGGGAACAGGATATTGACCGCGAAGGTGATGAAGTCGATCCCGAAGTGGGCTGGAAGGATGGCCGCCAGGCCACGGTTGATCCGCAATGGAACCCCTACGTGCAGGACGCGGGCGGCCGTCTGAACTCCCCCGCCCGGCGGGATCGGCCGCATCTTCCGATTATGCGGAGCCGGCCAGCCGGATCCCTGCTGCCCATAAAATTTTTGGCTCACTTTGGGCCGGGCGCCGACCAGAGCCTTGCAGCCCACACGTTCGCCCGGTACCGCCGCCCCCGTCGCCGCCACCCCGACCGTCCCGGAGTTCACGCATGTCCCAACCGACCAAATGGGTCTATCTCTTCAATGAGGGCGACCAGTCCATGCGCAACCTGCTGGGCGGCAAGGGGGCCGGGGTAGCCGAAATGACCCGGTCCGGCATGCCGGTACCCCCGGGATTCACGATTACCACCGACGCCTGCCGGGCTTACTTTGACGGCCAGGGCCAGTTCCCCGAGGGCCTGGAGGGACAGATCGACGCCGCCCTGCGGGCCGTGGAGGGCGAGGCCGGCAAGCAATTCGGCGACCCCGCCAATCCGCTGCTGGTTTCGGTGCGTTCGGGGGCCAGGGTCTCCATGCCGGGGATGATGGACACGGTCCTGAACCTGGGGCTTTCACAGGCCACCCTTAAAGGCCTTGAGGAACGCAGCGGTCAGGCCCGGTTCGCCTACGATTCCTACCGGCGCTTCGTGCAGGGATACGGCTCGATCGTCCTGGGCCTTGAAAGCCGGCGTTTCGAACACGTCATCCAGGAGCACAAGGACCGCCTCGGCAAGTCCGAGGACTCGGAGTTGAGCGCCGCTGATTGGAGCGCGGTCGCCGACGACTTCAAGCAACTGATCGAATCCGAAACCGGCAGCGCGTTCCCCGAGGACCCGATGGACCAGCTTTACGGCGCCATCCGGGCGGTATTCGACTCCTGGCACGGACGGCGCGCGGTCGACTACCGCAACTTCCACGACCTCCCGCATGACTGGGGGACGGCCGTGAACGTGCAGACGATGGTCTTCGGCAACATGGGCCAGGACTCGGGAACCGGCGTGGCCTTCACGCGCAACTCGGTCTCCGGCGACCGCGAACTGTTTGGCGAATACCTGCTCAACGCCCAGGGCGAGGACGTGGTCGCCGGGGTGCGCACCCCGGCCCAGATCGCCACCCTGGCCGACCAGCTGCCCGAGGTCTACGCCCAGTTCGAGGCCAACGCCGAGCGGCTGGAGCGGCACTACGGCGACATGCAGGACCTGGAATTCACGATCGAGGAGGGCCGGCTCTGGATGCTGCAGACGCGGGCCGGCAAGCGCAGCCCGCGGGCCGCGGTCAAGATCGCGGTCGACATGGCCGACGAGGGCATCATCGATCGCGCCACCGCGCTGGCGCGGGTCGAGCCGGCCCAGGTCGACGCCCACCTGCACCCGCAGGTTGACCCGACCGTCGCGGTGGAGCCGGTGGCGATCGGTCTGAACGCCTCCCCGGGCGCCGCCGTGGGCAGGGTGGTGTTCGACGCCGACGAGGCCGCCGAACGCGGCCGCGCCGGCGAGGACGTGATCCTGGTCCGCCCCGAGACCTCGCCCGACGATTTCCACGGGATGGCGGTCGCGAAGGCCATTCTGACCGCGCGCGGCGGGGCGACCTCGCACGCCGCGATCGTGGCCCGCGCCCTGGGGCTGCCGGCGGTAGTCGGATGCGAGCAACTGCGGATCGATCTGGATGCCGGCCGGGTGCGGGTCGGATCGACCCAGATTGATGCCGACGAGACGATCACCGTGGACGGGTCGACCGGCAACGTGATCATCGGCGAGGCGCCGCTAATCCCGGGCCAGATAACCCCCGAACTGGAAACGTTGCTCGGCTGGGCCGACGAACAGCGCCGGCTGCAGGTTTGGACCAACGCCGACACGCCGCAGGAGGCGGTCCAGGCGCGCGAGTTCGGCGCCCAGGGAATCGGGCTCTGCCGGACCGAACACATGTTCCGCGAGGAGGACCGGCTGCCGATCTTCCAGGACATGATCCTGGCCGAGACCGAGGACGACCGCCGCGCCGCCCTGGCCCGGCTGCTGCCCATTCAGCGTGCCGACTTCTACGGCATCCTCAAGGCCATGGCCTCGCTGCCGGTCGTGATCCGGCTGCTGGACCCGCCCCTGCATGAATTCCTGTCCGGGGTCGAAGAGGAACTGGTCGAACTCCGCGAATCCGGCGCCGGACCGGCCGAACTGGCCGCCGCCGAGCGCAAGGTCCGGCGGGTCGGTGATTTGCACGAGGAGAACCCGATGCTCGGGCTGCGCGGGTGCCGCCTCGGAATCGTCTACCCCGAGATCTACGAGATGCAGGTGCGGGCCATCATCGAGGCCGCCATCCAGCTCGAGGAGGAGGGCGTCGACGCGCACCCCGAGATCATGATCCCGCTGATCGGCCACATCAACGAACTGCGCACCGTGGAGGCCAACCTGCGCGACACCGCCGAGGCGGTGGCCCGGGAGCGGGGTCGGTCGCCGTCATACAAATTCGGCACCATGATGGAGGTTCCGCGGGCCTGCCTTACGGCCGGCGAAATCGCCGAAGTGGCCGAATTCTTCAGTTACGGTACCAACGACCTGACGCAGACCACCTACGGCATCTCGCGCGACGACGCCGAAGGCAAATTCCTGCTCCAGTACGTTGAGGACCAGATCCTGCCGCGCAACCCGTTCCAGGTCCTGGACGCGATCGGCGTCGGCGAGCTCATGCGGCTCGGCAGCAGCGCCGGCCGGGCGGCCCGGCCGGATATTGAGATCGGCATCTGCGGCGAGCACGGCGGCGACCCGGAATCAATCGCGTTCTGCGAAGAGATCGGGCTGGATTACGTCAGCTGTTCGCCGTACCGGGTGCCGGTCGCCCGGCTGGCCGCCGCCCAAGCGGTGGGGGTCGACCTGGCCCGCGACGTCTAACCGGGTGCCGGGCAGTCCGGCAGGTCGGCCCGGAGGGTCAGAATCGCGGTCGAGGTGCCGATGAATTCGGCAGATTCGGGTTCGAAGCGGCGCACTTCCCGGTAACCCAGTTGCCGGTAGAAGTCCCTGGCCGCCTGGTTCTGCTCGAACACGTTGACGACCATCGAGGCGGCGCCTACGGAGCTCGCCGCCGCGTGGGCCCGGCCGACCAGCATGCGGGCGACGCCGAGCCGGCGGCATTCGACGGCAACCGCCAGAGCGGTGACGAAATGAGCGAGGGAATCTCCCAGGTCCACCATCGGCGGCTCTCCGCGCCGCCGCAGGGCGCGCGGGACCACCGAGCGCGGCCCGAGCCCGGTGGGAATCAGCCCGCGGCGCAGCAGCGCCATTGATCCGAACGGGCCAAGGCTCCTCAACAGGGGTCCGACGGTGGCCAGGTTGCGGCCGCGCATTTCATCCATCCGGCAACCGGCCACGATTCCGACCACGCGGCCATCGAATTCGGCCACGTGGCAGGCTTCCCACGAAAAGAGGCTTCCGCGCGCCAGGTACATCCGCTCCACGGCCCGGAGCGCCCGACTGGCGTCGCCCAGCCCGAACGCCGCCGCCGCCATGGGCGCCGATGATTCGTACAAAAGTGGCGCCGCTCGATGGACGTCCTCCCGGCGGCCCGCGCGAATCGCGGGCGCACGGGTTCCAGTCTGCTGGTGAGTCCCGGCGGGCTCACGGCCGCCCCCGCGGCCTTGCCTCACACGCCGACTGATTGCGGGGCGTGCTCCTCGATCCAGGTCCGCAGCGGCACGTCCTCGGGACTGGGCGAGGTCCGACCGTGGTTGCTGGATGAATATCCGAGCATCTGCCGCATGATTGGATCGGCCTGTTCGAACCACTCGGGCGGATAGGTCATTTCGTCGCGGGCATGAAGCCAGCGGTAACCGTACCCGTAGAAGAGGACCTTGCGCGTGAATTCGGAGTAATTGGGGGTTGCCGAGTGCCACAGCCGCCGGTCAAACACCACCGCGTCGCCGGGTTCGGCCAGGACCGGGACCGCGCCTTCGGGTTGGCCGCGGCCGCCCGGCGGGAGCTCGATCCGGTTGCTGAGATGCGAACCCGGTACGACCCAGAAGTTTCCACGGCCGGGCTCGGACACGTCGGTCAGGAAATAGGCGACCTTTACCGAGACGCGCGGGCGCGGATCGGTTTCCAGGTCGTGGTTCAACTGGCCCGAGTCCTGATGCCAACCCCAGGTTTCTCCGCCGGGGTCGTACACCCCGTCCTCGCGCCCGGAGACGGTCATATGGGAGTGGTAAAGGTAAATGTTCCAGCCCAGGATTCCGAACATCTTGGGCAGGATTCGCTCATAGCAGACCAGGTCGAAGAAAAGCCGGTCGTGGCCGATGAAACCGAGCAGGTTGAACCGCTGCGAAATGGACTTGTCGAGCCGCAGGTCGCCCTCGAAACCCTCGTTCCAGCAGCGGTCGACGGCCGCAACGCAGCGCGCGTTCAGGTCTGCGTCGAGGGTCCCCGGGAAGCGAATATAGCCATCGCGCTCGAATATCTCACGCTCATCCTCGTTGAGCAGATAAGCCCCGAAATCTCGCCCCATCTAGCGCCCTCCAATTCGCCCAGATATGGCAAGTATGGCAACGCTCGGCCGCCTTCGGCTCAATGCGCAGCTTCCGGCAGCGTCTCTGTCATTGGCGATGCCGGGCCCGGTATTAATCAGAATTGGAGTCCAGGGAAGGGGTGGTCAAAGCGTCCATGGCCGGCGAAATTGACGAGATCAAGGCCCGCCTTTCGATTGAAGGGCTGATCGGGCGGCACGTTCAACTGCAGCGCTCCGGCCAGCACCTGCGCGGCCGGTGCCCGTTTCACGATGAGCGCACCCCGTCATTCTTCGTGTTCCTCGATTCGGGGAATTACAAGTGCTTCGGCTGCGGCGAGGCCGGGGACGCGTTCACCTTCCTGATGAAGATCGAGAACCTGACGTTCCGCGAGGCCCTGGAGCGCCTGGCCGAGGAGACCGGGGTCAGGCTCGCCCCGCGGGGCGGGGATCCGGCGCGACGCGAATACGTCAACTCGCTGCTCGGGGCCGTCGAGGCCGCCAGTCGGCACTACGAGCGACAACTCCAGCAGCACCAGCACGGCCAGTCCGCCCGGGACTACCTGCGCCGGCGCGGGATCGGACCCGAAATCCAGGAACGGTTCCGGCTCGGGCTGGCGCCCGAATCCTGGGACGACCTGCTGTCGACGTTGACCGGCCAGGGCCTGGACCCGCAGACCCTGCTGGCCGCCGGACTGGTACGTCAGGGGCAGCGGGAAAACCTCTACGACGCCTTCCGCGCCAGGCTGATGTTCCCGATCCGCGCCGCCAACGGGGCGGTGCGCGGCTTCGGCGGCCGGACGCTCGGCGACGATCCCGCCAAGTACATAAACACCGGGTCGACCGAGATCTTCGACAAGAGTCGCCTGCTCTACGGCCTGGACCTGGCCCGCACCGCGCTCAGAAGGCACCGCCAGGCGGTCGTGGTCGAGGGTTACACCGACGTGATCGCCGCCCACGCGGCCGGGTTCGAAAACGTGGTCGCGGCAATGGGCACGACCCTGACCGAACCGCAGTTCCGGATGATTGCCAGGAGCGTGGACCAGATCGTCATCTGCATGGACGGGGATGCCGCCGGCCGGGCGGCCGGGCGGCGCAACCTGGAGCGGATGGACCAGTACCTCGGGCCGCTGGTCTGGCATGAAGGTCAGCTGCGGGCCGAGATAAAGATCGCCCCGATGCCCCGGGGACAGGATCCGGACGACGTCATCCGCTCCGACCGCCAGCGCTGGCTGGGCCTGCTGAACGACGCGGTCCCGCTCCCTGAATACCTCTTCGGAGAGATCGTGGCCGCGGCCGACGTGAACACCCGCCGCGGACGTGCCCAGGCCCTGCAGGAAGCGCTCAAATATCTGCGGCGGCTGGCCCGCGGCGACCCGGTAACGCGTTCGGACTACATCGCCAGCCTGGCCGAGCGGCTGCAGATTCCCGTTCCTGCAATTGAGGCCGAACTGCGGCGGCGCCCCGATGACGGACCGGCGCCGGATATCGGCGCTCCGGCGAGCGCGGAAGGTCCGGTCGGCGTGCCCGCCGAGGACCGGCTCTGCGCCCTGGGTATGCGAAACCCGGCACTGCTGCGCCAGGCGGTCGGCCGGGCCGGGCTGCCGCTGGCCGTATTCCAGGGGGCGGCGGCGCGCTCGGTGTTCGAGGTCCTCTCGCGGCTGCATTCGTCCGAACCGGCCAACGACCATCTCGGCCGCCAGCTGGGCGAGCAGGGCCGGGCGTACCTCGATCGCCTGGACCGGCTCAACACCGCCCGCCCGGATGCCGAGACCGAACAGCAGCTTTACGCCGACATTGCGGGCCTGGTCCTGCGTCTGCGCGAGAGCTGGTTGGCGGCCGAGGCCGAGCGCACTTCGCTGGTGCTGAACTCCGAGTCCGATCGCCAGGTCCGCCGGCAGGCGCTGGCGGCCATGAACGACCTGAACCGCCAGCGCCTGGAGATAGACCAGCAGCGCAACAGGCTGTCGATTTCGACCTAGAATTCTTCGACCCACTACGACGATGTGGTGACGGTCGACTCTCCGGTAGAGAGAAGTTTTTGCGTGGGATTTGGACGCGCACCGCAAAGGGTCGATTGCGGCCGTTAGGACCCGCTTGGACAAAAAGCGCAAGACGGCAAGCTAACGGCTCTGGCGAGTGCGGCGGACGCTTCGGGAGCGGAGAGTAATTTGGCGACCAAGGTAAAAGGCAAATCGAAGATATCCGGAGCCAACGGGGCCGTGACGGCGCCCGATTCCGGCCCGGACAACCAGAACGGCCAGTCGCCTGCCCCGCCGGACGTCCCCAATTCGCAACCTGAAGAAGTCCCATTCGAAACCCTGCTGGCACAGTGGCAGGAGCGCGGCTGGGTAACCCACGCCGAGCTGTTTGCGGTATTTCCCGACGTCGACATCGACAAGTTCGGTCCCGCCCATGAGCTGCACAAGGAACTGACCGCCGAACACATCGACGTCCGCGCGCAGCCGCCCGAAGCCGACGAAATCGAGATCTCCTCGGAGCTGTCGTCGGAAATGGAAGCCCTGGTGACCAAGGGCAAGCGCGACGGCTACGTCACCTACGACGACATCCTGGAGGTGATCCCGGAAGTCGAAGAGGAAATGGACCAGGTCGACGACCTGTACCAGCGCCTCATGAGCGAGGGCGTCAAGATCCTCTCCGAGGGACTGGAGCCCGAAACCCCGCGACCGCCGAGCGAACAGCGCGAAACGGTCCCCACGAACGTGGCGCCGACCCCGTCCTCGACCGGATCGCTTGACGATCCGGTGCGGATGTACCTGCGCGAAATCGGACGCGCCAACCTGCTGACCGCGCGCGAAGAGGTCAAGCTCGCGCGGCAGATGGAGGCCGGCAGCATGCGGGCCCGCGAGCGCCTGATCAAGTCGAACCTGCGCCTGGTGGTGTCGGTGGCCAAGAAATACACCGGCCGCGGAATGTCGCTGCTCGACCTGATCCAGGAAGGCAACATCGGGCTGGTGCGCGCGGTCGAGAAATTCGACTACCGGCGCGGCTACAAGTTCTCCACCTATGCAACCTGGTGGATCCGGCAGGCGATAACCCGATCGATCGCCGACCAGGCCCGCACGATCCGTATTCCGGTGCATATGGTCGAGACGATCAATAAGTTGATCCGCAAGACCCGCGAGCTGCTGCAGGAGAACGGGCACGAGCCGACCCACGAGGAGCTGGCCGATGCGCTCGGCATCACGGTCGAGAAGGTGGTCGAGATCCGCAAGGTGGCCCAGCAGCCGGTCTCGCTGGACACCCCGATCGGCGAGGACGAGGACAGCCACCTGGGGGACTTCATCGAAGACCAGTCGATCGTCACTCCGGCCGACGCCGCCGCCCACCGCAACCTCCAGGACGCGGTGCTGCGCGTGCTGCATGAACTCGACGAGCGCGAACGCAACGTGATCATGCTGCGGTTCGGTATCGGCGACGGGCGCACCTGGACCCTGGAAGAAGTGGGGCAGCGCTTCGACGTCACCCGCGAACGGATCCGGCAGATCGAGAGCAAGGCCATCCGCAAGCTGCGCCATCCGCGCCGCGCGCAGGCCCTGCAGGACTACATCGAAAACCCGGTCGGTCGCGCGCCGATGGTCTCCTAGGAGGCCGCTCCCGCGGCACGCGTAAAATTCCTTTCCCTGCGACGGTGCGGGGAACGGGCGGCGTCGACCACGGCATACCTTTACTGATTTCCTCCGTCATGCGGATTTGATTGGCCAAATTGACCAGCACCGCCAACCGCCGCCATCCGGGTCTCTGGGATCCGGCGTTCGAGCACGCCAACTGCGGCGTCGGCGCCATCGCCGACCTCAAGGGTCGGCGCACCCACGGGCTGGTTTCCGACGCCCTGACGATCCTCGAGAATCTGGCCCACCGCGGAGCCAAGAACGCCGATCCGCTGACCGGTGACGGATCCGGCATCCTGCTGCCGATCTCCGACGAGTTTTTCCGGCCCAGCGCCAACGCCGTCGGAATCAACCTGCCGGCGGCCGGCCGCTACGGGGTCGGGTCCACATTCCTGCCCGCCGCGGAAAATGAGGCCCGCGCTTGCCGCGAACTGATCGCCGAGGTCGCCGCCGAGCGCGGCCAGAAGGTCCTGGGCTGGCGGAACGTCCCCATCCGCCGCGGGCATCTTGGCCGGCTGGCCCGCGAGCGGCTGCCCCGGATCGAGCAGGTGTTCCTCGCCCTGCCCGAGGACCAGCTGGCCGACCCCGACGTGGCCGAGCGGCAGCTTTTCATCACCCGCAAGCTGGTCGAGGCGCGCGCCGGCCGGCTGGGTCTGGCCGACCCCGAAACGTTCTTCGTCTGCAGCCTGTCGGTGCTAACGACCGTTTACAAGGGCATGCTCATCTCGACCCAGACGCGGCGTTTCTTCCCTGACCTCGACGACCCGCGCATGCTGGCGCAGTTCGCAATCGTGCATTCGCGGTTCTCCACCAACACGCTCGGGTCCTGGCGACTGGCGCACCCCTACCGGATGACGGTCCACAACGGTGAGATAAACACTTTCCGCGGGAATGTCAACTGGATGGCGGCCCGGGAGGCGGTCCTGGACCACCCCGATTACCGCGGCCTGGGCGACGAACTCTTCCCGATCATTACGCCCAACTCCTCGGACACGGCCGCGTTCGACAACGTCGTCGAGCTCCTGGTCCGCTCCGGCCGCCCGCTCACCCAGGCGATGCTGATGATGGTGCCCGAAGCCTGGGAGCGCCACACCTCGATCTCGCCGCAGATGCGCGATTTCTATCGCTATCACGCCTGCCTGATGGAGCCCTGGGACGGACCGGCGCTGTTGGTTACGACCGACGGGCGCCGCATCGCCGCGCTCCTGGACCGCAACGGGTTCCGGCCCTTCCGCTACACCGAGACCTGGGACGGCCGCCTAGTGCTGGCCTCCGAGACCGGGGTTCTGGATCTGGACATCGCCAACGTGCGCTCGCGCGGGCGTCTGGCCCCGGGCCAGATCCTCCTGATAGACCCCGACGGCGACGGCATCGTCAACGACCGGGCGGTCAAGGACGAACTCGCCGGGGCCAATCCTTACGGCACCTGGCTGGAAGAGAACCTGCTGGTGACGGAAGCCCTGCCCCGGGTTCCCGCCGTCCCCGCTCCGCCGGAAGAGGAACTGCGCCGCCGGCAGCGGGCTTTCGGCTACACGTTCGAGGACCTGAACTCGATCCTGCATCCCATGGGGCTCTCGGGTGCCGAACCGATCGGTTCGATGGGCCTTGATACCCCGCTGGCGGTCTTCTCCGAGCAGCCGCAGCCGCTGTTCAATTACTTCAAGCAGCTGTTCGCCCAGGTGTCCAACCCGCCGGTCGATGCCATCCGCGAAGAACTGGTCACTGCGATAGACACCCTGCTGGGGGCGCACGGCAACGTCCTGGCCGACGGCCCCGAGCAGTGCCGCCTGCTGCACCTTGATTCGATCGTGGTCGGCGAGGACACCCTGGCCCGGGTCGGGGCGCTTGACCGGCCGGGTCTGAAGACCCGCACGCTGGACACCCTCTACGGACCGGTCGCCGAGGAGGGCGCGCTGGCCCGCGCGATGGACGACCTGTTCGCCCAGGTGGATGCGGCCCTGGCCGACGGGTGCACGATCCTGGTTCTTTCGGACCGCGCCGCCGACTCGGTCCGGGCGCCGATGCCCGCCCTGCTGGCCGTCGCCGGCGTCCATCACCACCTCATCCGTTCCGGGCAGCGCCTCGCCTGCGGGCTGATTTCCGACACCGGTGAAGCGCTCGACGTCCATTCGGTGGCCTGCCTGCTCGGTTACGGCGCCCAGGCGGTCTGCCCGTACCTGGCGTTCGATTCGATCCGCTCCCTGGGGGCGGCCGGCGAACTTAGCGCGCCCTCGCCGGACGACGCGCTGGCCAAATATGTCAAGGCCCTTGAAAAGGGCGTGCTCAAGATCATGTCCAAGATGGGCATATCGACCGCCCGCAGCTATCAGGGCGCCCAGATCTTCGAAGCGGTCGGGCTCTCCCAGGAGTTCGTCGACCGGTACTTCACCTGGACGCCGACCCGCATCGGCGGAATCTCGATCGACGAACTGCAGGCCGATTACGCCCGCCGCCAGCTGGCGGCCTACCCGCAGAACGGCGGCCTGGCGGGAAGCCTGGAGCTCGATCCGGGCGGGTATTTCCAGTGGTACCGCGACGGCGAGCGGCACATGCTCAATCCGGCCACCGTGGCCCTGCTGCAGAAGGCCACCGGCGCCAACAGCTATCCGACCTACCAGGAATTCGCCGCCCAGTGCGAGACCGAGGACCGCCGCGCCACCACGCTGCGCGGACTTTTGGATTTCCGCTGGGCCGAGGAACCGATTCCGCTCGACTCGGTCGAGCCGGAGGAGCAGATAGTCCAGCGGTTCGCCACCGGCGCGATATCGCTGGGGGCCATCTCCAAAGAGGCGCACGAGGCGCTGGCGGTGGCCATGAACTCCATCGGGGCAAAGTCCAACACCGGCGAGGGCGGGGAGGACCACCGCCGCTACAAGCCCGATCCGGACGGGTCGTGGCGCAACAGCTCGATCAAGCAGGTCGCCTCCGGGCGTTTCGGGGTCACCACCGATTACCTGGTCAATGCAACCGATCTGCAGATAAAGATGGCCCAGGGCTCCAAGCCCGGCGAAGGCGGCCAGCTGCCGGGACGCAAGGTGGACGAGTACATCGGCTGGATCCGGCACTCGACCCCGGGCGTGGAGCTGATCTCGCCGCCCCCGCACCACGACATCTATTCGATCGAAGACCTGGCCCAGCTGATCCACGACCTGAAGAACGTGAACCCCTATTCGCGGATCAACGTCAAGCTGGTCGCCGCGGTCGGGGTGGGGACGATCGCCGCCGGGGTCGCCAAGGGATTCGGCGACGTGGTCCTGATCTCCGGTGACTCGGGCGGTACGGGGGCCTCGCCCTGGTCGTCGATCAAGCACGCCGGACTACCCTGGGAGCTGGGCCTGGCCGAGACCCACCAGGTGCTGCTGGCCAACGACCTGCGATCGCGGATCGTGGTCCAGACCGATGGACAGCTGCGCACCGGGCGCGACGTGGCGGTCGCCTGCCTGCTCGGCGCCGAGGAGTTCGGCTTCTCGACCCTGCCGCTGGTGACGCTCGGCTGCATCATGCTGCGCAAGTGCCACCTGAACACCTGCTCGGTCGGGGTCGCCACGCAGGACCCGGTCCTGCGGGCGCGATTCGCCGGCCGGCCCGAGGCGGTAGTCAACTACTTCTTCATGATCGCGCGCCACCTGCGCGAGATCATGGCCGCGCTGGGCATCCGCAAGGTCGACGAGATGATCGGCCGGGCCGACCTGCTGACCCCCCGCCAGGACGTCGAACTGTCCAAGACGCTGCGGGTCGACCTTTCCCGCCTGCTGCACCAGCCCGACGTGCCCGACGATGTCGGGCACTACCGGATGTTCGCCCAGCAGCACGGCCTCAACCATGCCCTGGACAACGAGATCATCCGGACCGCCGCCCCGGCCCTGGAAGAGCGTCGCCCGGTGCGGGCCCGTTTCGCGGTCCGCAACTCCAACCGGACCCTGCTGACCATGCTCTCGGGCGAGATCGCGCGCCGCTACGGCGGCGAGGGCCTGCCGGCCGAGACGATCCGACTCGATCTGAGCGGCTCCTGCGGGCAGAGCTTCGGCGCCTTCCTGTCACCCGGCATCGACGCCCGCATCGTCGGCGACGCCAATGACTACTTCGGCAAGGGCATGGCCGGCGGGACCATCACCATCCGCCCGCCGCCCAACGCCGGATTCCTGCCGGAGGAGAACATCATCGTCGGCAACGTCGTGCTCTACGGCGCCACCGACGGCAGGATGTTCGTGCGCGGACAGGCCGGCGAGCGCTTTGCGGTGCGCAATTCGGGCGCGGCCGCGGTGGTCGAGGGGGTTGGCGACCATGGCTGCGAGTACATGACCGGGGGAGTGGTGGTGGTGATCGGCCCCACCGGTCGCAATTTCGCCGCCGGCATGAGCGGCGGAATCGCCTACGTGCTCGACCCCGAAAGGCGCCTGGCCGGAGGGCGCTGCAACACCGAACTTGTCGACCTGGAATCCCCCGACGAGGAGGACTTGCAGGCGATCAAGGGCCTCCTCCGGGAGCATCTTGGTCGCACCGGCAGCAATCCCGCGCGCGAACTGCTGGACGATTTCGACGATTTGGCCGCGGGCTTTGTCAAGGTGATGCCGCGCGACTACAAGCGCGTGCTGGCCGAACGCGCGGCGCGCAGCGAAGACGAGGAGCGCACCGCAATGGAGCTGGTCCATCACGGTTGACCCCTCGGGATTTCTGAGCCACCCGCGGCGGGGAATCCCCCAGCGCGGGATAGATGCCCGCGTCGGCGACTGGCGCGATATCTACCTGGCGCGCGATTCCCAGGAATCGTCCCGGCAGGCGTCGCGCTGCATGGGTTGCGGCATTCCTTTCTGCCATACCGCCTGCCCGCTGGGAAACAAGATCCCGGACTTCAACCGCCACGTTTACGGGCAGCGCTGGGAGGAAGCTCTTAAGGTCCTGCACTCGACCAACAATTTCCCCGAATTCACCGGGCGAATCTGCCCGGCGCCGTGCGAAGAGTCCTGCGTGCTGGCGATCAACACCGACCCGGTCACGATAGAGCACATCGAGCGGGAGATCGCCGACTGGGGATTTGCGAACGGGTTCATCCGGCCCGAACCGCCCAGCGAACGAACCGGCTACAGCGTCGCGGTAATCGGGTCCGGGCCGGCCGGACTGGCGGCCGCCCAGCAGCTGAACCGTTGCGGTCACCGCGTCGTGGTGTACGAGCGTGATGAATACCCGGGCGGGCTGCTGACCCTGGGGATCCCCGACTTCAAGCTGGAAAAGGACGTCGTATTCCGCCGGGTCGCCCAGCTCGAGCAGGAAGGCGTGGAATTTGAAACCGGGGTCAACGTCGGCACCGACATCGACGGCGGCGAGCTGCGCGCCCGGTTCGACGCGATCTGCCTGGCCACCGGGGCCAACTACCCGCGCTCGTTCACGATCCCCGGATACGACATGGAGGGGGTCGTCTACGCGATGGACTACCTCTGTCAGCAGATCCGCCGCAACCTGGGGCAGGAAATTCCTGATTCTGAGTTCATATCCGCCCGCGACAAGAAGGTGGTGATCATCGGGGGCGGCGACACCGCCGCCGACTGCCTGGGCACCGCCATCCGCCAGGGCGCGGCCGAAATCCATCAGTTCGACATCCACGAATGGCCCGAGCAAAGGGCCCCGGACAACCCCTGGCCGTATTGGCCGGCGATATTGCGCACCCGCACCACTCCCGCCCACCACGAGGGCGGAATCCGCAACTTCAATGTCCTTGCCCAGCGCCTGGTGGGGATCGACAACCGGGTAACCGCCCTGGAGGCGATCCGGCTGGCCTGGGGCGAGAAGGACGAGCGCGGCCGGCCCAAGATGATCCGGATGCCCGGCACCGAATTCTTGATCGAGGTTGACCTGGTGCTGGTGGCGATCGGGTTCGCCGGCCCGCACGGGGAGAGCCTGCTGGGTCAGCTGGGGGTGGGATTCGACGCCCGCGGCATGGTGGCCATCGACGATCAGATGATGACGACCACGCCGGGAGTGTTTGCCAGCGGCGACGTCCACCGCGGCATGTCGCTGGTGGTCTGGGCGATCGCTCACGGCCGCGACGCGGCCCGCGGCATCGACCGTTACCTGACCGGCCGGACCGACCTTCCGGCCAGCGCCGTCACCGGCGAACTGGGGGTCGGGCGCTAGTCGTACCCGCCGCCGGTTCGTACCCCGACGGCCACGCGCCGAATCAAGGCCGGAATCAGGTGCAGGCTCCTACTCGTTAAGGAACCCGGTCAGCTGACCGCGGTCTTCCATCTCCGCCCACGCGTCCCGGAATGTCTGGTTCCACTCGTCGGTGCCGGCGTGATTGAGCATGTCCCAGTAAACGTTCGGGAAGGTGACGATCGCGTCGGCGCCGGCCGAGTAGGCGAGGTGGGCGTGAGCGGGGTCGCGAATGATGCCGCCCATGATGGCGGGGGAATTGGGGCGGCCGCGGAATGCCTCCGCGATTTGCTTGACCAGAGCGAAGGCGTCGTTGCCGCCGGCGTGAGTGGGTCCCACGAATGGAGCGACCCAGCTGGCACCGGCCGCGGCCATAATCACGGCCTGGTTGAGCGAAAACACCGTCGTGGCCATCGTTCGCACGCCGCGCGACCGGAGCGTGGCCAGGGCGCGCAACCCGACCGGTTTGGTGACAACTTTGACGATCACCTTATCCGAAATTGCACTGGCCACCTCGGCTGCGTAAAGAAAGTCGTCGTAGGAGTCGCCATCGACCTCCACGACGAGTGCGCCGGGCTCAAGTTCCAGGTAGCGGTCAAGGAGAGATCGAAGATCCGTGTATTTCTGGGCCATGTCACGCAGGATCAGGTTGTTGGTGACCAGGCCTGCGATCCCGAGCGGCATCATGTCGCGCAGCTCCTCAGGATCTCCCTGCAGCCAAACCTGGGGCCCCTCATGGCGCGAATTCTCATTCATGCTTGCCTCCCCGAGGGCCTTGCTCGTTGATTGCAGCAATTTCGAGCGCTTGCCCAGCTTCCGAATTCTGCAACCAGCCCGTTCC
>CAYXKQ010000010.1:0-295 GCA_964465715.1 uncultured Chloroflexota bacterium | reverse complement strand
AACTCGATTCCGAAAGGGGGCCGACCCAATCAGAACGCATGTCAATGCGGCCGGCGACCAATTCCCTTCAGATGGTCACGACCGAGTGGCCGCTCGTCCCCTTGACCGAGTCCACGGGAAAACCGGAATCGAGCGTAACTGGTCTTCCGCCGCGAGATGCTGCCAAACCGAGCAGAAATACGTCTGTTATCTGATTGGTGCCGATGACGCGGCCCCACGCAATGACTCCGGGGTTCAACAAGCTGACTTCGTCGGCCCAGAAACGATGGTGGATTGAGCCGGTAGCTTCCTGCAA
>CAYXKQ010000009.1:17016-19448 GCA_964465715.1 uncultured Chloroflexota bacterium | reverse complement strand
GCGAGAGTTCCTCGACCCTGGCCAGCCCTTGGGCGACCGCGCCGAAGAACCGCGGTGCGCAGGCCAGGTAGTAAAGGCGCGGCCCGCGGTCGGCGGCCTCGGTCTCATCGAGCAATCCGGCCAGGCGGGCGTAGCCGGCGGTGTCGGAAAAGTCAAGCCGCAGGTACTCGATTCCGGCGGCGAACTCGTCCCACTGCGCCGCGCTCGCTTGGTCGGGGCGCAGTCGGCGGCGCAAGTCGCCGAGTTCGATGTCGGTGTGGGCGACCGCCAGGACCCGCAGCCGGCGCGCGATCTGGCCGGTGCGCCAGCCTTCCAGCAGCGCCGGGATGAGCTTGCGGCGGGTCAGATCGCCGGTCGCCCCGAAGATGACTACGGTGGTGTCTACTGTTGCTGCTCCCGCGGGCGCACCGCGTGTCCCCCGAACTGTTGCCGCAGGGCCGCCAGCATGCGTTCTGAAAACGGCGACGGGTCCCGGGACCGAAATCTCCGCAGCAGGGCCAGGCTCAGCACCTCGGCCGGGCTGTCCAGGTCGATTGCCTCCTGGACCGTCCAGCGACCCTCGCCCGAATCGGCAACGTAGGCTTCCAACCGTTCCAGCCGCGGGTCCTCTTCCAGGGCGCGGACCGCGAGGTCGAGCAGCCAGGACTGGATTACCGAACCGTAGCGCCAGATCTGCCCCACCTGGGCCAGGTCCAGTTCCAGGTCCGCCTTCTTGGCCATGATCTCAAAACCTTCGGCCATCGCCTGCATCATGCCGTACTCGATGCCGTTGTGGATCATCTTCGTGAAATGCCCGGCCCCGGCCGGGCCGACCAGTCCCAGGCCGCGGTCCGGACCGGGTGCCAGGGCCTGGAACAGCGATTCGATGCGCCGGTAGACCGTGGGGTCGCCGCCGATCATGAGACTGTAACCGTTTTCCAGGCCCCAGACGCCGCCCGATGTTCCGCAGTCGAGGAATTCCAATCCCTCGGCCGAGAGCATCTGCGAGCGCCGCTGCGAGTCCTTGTAATTGGCGTTGCCGCCGTCGATGATCACGTCCCCGCGCTCCAGCAGCGGGATCAGCTGCATGATCATGTTCTCGGTAACCGCCCCGGCCGGAACCATTGTCCAGAGCACTCGCTTTCCGGCCGGCTGCTCCAGCTTGGCGACCAGGTCCGGCAGGCTGGCGACGCCGATCGCCCCCTTCGCGACCGCTTCGGCGACCGGGCCGGGACTGCGGTTATAGGCCACCACGCGGTGCGACGACCGCAGCCAGCGCTCGGTCATGTTCAGGCCCATGCGGCCCAGGCCGATTATTCCGATTTCCAAGAGGTGCTCCTTGACTGCGGGATTCGGGGTAAATTCCCCGGCAGGCGATCTGCTCAGGCCAGTTGCCCGGCCAGCTCGTTGAGTCCGGCCACCGGATCGTCGCCCAGATCGACGCCGGCAACGTTCAGTTCCAGTTCCGCCAGCTGCGCCCGGTCGCCGCTGGCCTGGGCATGGGCGAGCTTGGCCAGGCCGTAATGGCGGCCGGCCAGGGGTTCCTCGCGCGGGGGCCGCGAGGGGGCCAGGAATAGAAAGCTCCCGTTGCGCGGGCCGCCCTTGTGCAGCTGACCGGTCGAATGCAGGTAGCGCGGCCCGTATGCCGAGGTCACCGCGACCCCGCGTCGGCCGAGTGCGCCCGCCAGTCCCTCCACCGCCCGGTCGTATTCGGCAGTCTCGGGATAGTAGGAGAGCAGCGCCGCGTAGCCGCCCGGCCGCAATCCGTCCACCCAGTCCGAGAAATCGCCGGCCGGCAGCGCCGCCAGCTCGCGGCCGTCGCCAAGGCCGGCGAGCAGACCGGCGGTCTTGTCCTTGGCCGCCTGCACGTCCGGCTGGTCGAAGGCGTTTATTCCCAGTAATGCGCCGGCCAGGGCGACCGCAAACATCCAGACGAACATCTCGCCCGGAACCGCGCCGACATCGGCGACCTGGCGCCGCTGCAGCACGAATCCGCGCTCTTCCAGTAGCCCGGCCAGCTGATCGGTCGACTGGTTCTGGTCACCGTCCAGGCGAAGGTAGCAGAAAAAACGGTCCGAACCGTAGTGCTCGGCCAGCGGCGGCTCGCCGCAGACCGGCACGATTCCGCGGCCGTCCTTGCCCAAGCTTTCGGCGACGAGTTGCTCAATCCAGAGACCCAGACGCGCCAGCCGCGGCGAGAGCAGCAGCGTGAGCTTGTCGCGCCCGCCCATGAACTGGCCCGCGAGCAAGGCCGCCAGCTGGGCGCCCGGATTGGCGGCCGGTTCGACGCCCGGCCCGCAGGCGCGGCGGCCCAGTTCGCCGGCGCCGCTGATTGACCGCAGGTTGCGCCCCAGCATCGCCGGGGCGATCAACCCGAACGGGGTGAACGCCGAGTAGCGACCCCCGACGCGGGGGTCTCCGGGCAGGTAGGTGGCCATGCCCTGGGAGGCGGC
>CAYXKQ010000009.1:0-16916 GCA_964465715.1 uncultured Chloroflexota bacterium | reverse complement strand
ACCGCCGCGGCCAGTGAGCTGCCGCCCATGCCCAGCAGCACCGCGTGCGAGATTCCCTGCCGGCGCGCCGAATCGTGGAGATTGAACAGGACGTCGAGCCGGCCCAGCCCGGCGGCCGGGTAGTCGAGCCAGCCGAGCACGTCCAGGTCGCCCATTCCCGGCCAGAGCGTCCGATCGCGTCGCCAGAGCCGACGAACCGCGTCGGTTTCGGCCAGGGCCGCCAGCCCCCGCCGGGTCAGGTCGTCCAAATGCGGTTCCCCGGGTCAGCCGGCCGGTGTTATTTGTCGGGCTTTTTCGGCCACGACCGCCAGCAGTGCGTCGTAGGAATCGGCGAAGGATTTGACCCCGGCTGCCGTCAGCTGGTCGGTTATGGCGTCCAGATCGAGACCGGCCGCGCGCGCGGCCGCGATCGTCTGCCTGGCCTGGGCGATCCCGGGCGCCAGCGTGTCGGCGGCCTCGCCGTGGTCCAGCCACGCCTCAAGGGTGGATCCGGGGAGCGTGTTCACGGTGTCAGCGCCGATCAGCTCGCGCACATACAGGACGTCGGAGTATTCCGGATTCTTGGTGCTGGTTGAGGCCCACAGGCAGCGCTGCCGGCGAGCGCCGGCCCGCTCGAGCGGGGCGAACCGATAGCCCCCGAACACTTCCAGGTAGGCCGCGTAGGCCAGGCGTGCGTTGGCGATTGCGATCTGCCCCTGGAGGTCAGGTCGCCCCAGCCCGCCGAGGGCCGCATCGGCAGCCGAATCGACCCGCGAGATGAAGAAGGACGCCACGGAAGAAACCGCCTCGAGATCGCCGCCGGCGGCGGCCAGCGCCTCCAGTCCTTCAACATAGGCGCCGGCGATTTCGCGATAGCGCGGCACCGCAAAAAGCAGCGTCACGTTCACGTTCACGCCCTCGCCGATAAGGGTCCGGAACGTGCCGACGCCGGCCGCGGTGCCCGGGACCTTGATCATCAGGTTGGGACGCCCCACCTTGGCGAACAGGCGTCTGGCGGCGGCCACCGAAGCAGCTTCGTCATCGGCCAGCCGCGGCGGCAGTTCATAGCTGACGAAACCGTCGGACCGTCCGCTGGCCCGGTAGATGTCGGCAAAGGCGTCGCAGGCGCGGGTTATGTCGGCCAGCGCCACTTCCTCAAAGGCCGCCTCCGGCTCCAAGCCGCGGAGCGCGGCGATGTCGGCATCGTAATCGCTCGAAGACGAGATCGCTTTTTCAAATATGGTCGGGTTGGAAGTCACTCCCCGGACGCCGGCGTCGATCAGATCGGACAGCCGCCCCGAGTCGAGCAGTTCGCGCGAGATCTCATCCAGCCAGACTGCCTGACCGTGTTGCAGAAGGTCGGCTATGGGGTTCTGGGTCATTTCCGTCGTTCCTTTTGCTGGTGGCGGCGGGCAGACACGCCGAGCACCGTCCGGATGGAGCGATTTTCGGCCACCACGGCCGGCTATTGCCGCCTTCCGCCGCGCTCGATAGCATCCACCTTGGACAGGCGCCGCAGGAAGCGGTCCTGGGGGTCGAAATTGGCGTCCAGGAATGCTTCCACGATCTCCAGCGCCGGTTCCACGCCGATTACCCGGCCGCCCAGGCAGAGCACGTTCATCCCGTCGTGCTCGACGCCCTGGTGGGCCGAATAGCGGTCATGGCAGGTGGCCGCGCGCACGCCGGCGTGCTTGGAGCAGGCGATCGAGGCCCCGACCCCCGAACCGCAGATGACGATTCCGCGGTCGGCCGCACCGGACTGGATCAACTCCGAGACGGCGATGCAGAAGTCGGGGAAGTCATCGACCGGGTCGTATTCGGACGCCCCGCAGTCGATCACGTCAAACGGGCCAGCGGCCAGCCAGGCGGCCACCGCCTGCTTGAGTTCGAACCCGGCGTGATCGGCACCAATTGCGACCTTCACCGCTCAACTCCCTCGTATGGTCAACTGCGTTCGCAGGTTGCTCACGACATGTAGATCCCACCGCAGATGTTCAGCGCCTGGCCGGTCATGTAATCGGAATCGGACGACGCCAGGTAGCTGACCGCGGCCGCGACTTCGGATGGTTTCTGCATCCGCCCGAGCGGGATCTTCTCCAGCGATTGCGCACGGACCTCCGACTCCGGGATACCCAACCGGTCGGACCGCTCGCTGGCCAGGCGATCCCACATCGGGGAATCGACCATCCCCGGGCAGTAGGCGTTGCAGGTTATCCCGTGCGGGGCCAGCTCGGTCGCGACCGCCCGGGTGATTCCGACGACCGCGAACTTTGACGCGTGGTAGACCGACTGCATCGGAGTGGTCCGCTTGCCGGAAATCGAGGCGGCGTTGATGATCTTGCCGTAACCCTGCTTGATCATCTGCTTGGCTGCCTCGCGATCGGTGAGGAACACTCCCCAAGAGTTGACCGAATTGACGCGGTCGAATTCGGCCCGCGTGGTATCCACCAGCCAGGAGGTGGTGTGCAGCCCGGCGTTGGCGATCACGACGTCCAGCTTGCCGAATTCGGACACGGTCTTCTCAACCATCGCCGCGACATCTGCTTCCTCGGTAACGTCCCCGCCGACGGGGATCGCGCGGCGCCCGTGCGAGCGGGCCAGCTCACAGGCTCGTTCGGCCGCTTCCGGGTTGTAGTCGTTTACGACGAAGTCGGCGCCGTCGGCGGCCAGACGGTCGACGATCGCGTTGCCCAGCTCCCCGCCGCCGCCGGTTATCAGGATCGCCTTGCCGCTCAGATCACGCATCTACTTGTTCCCCCGCCGGCCGCAGACCGGTTGGATATGGTCCGTTGACCATTTTGACCGCCGGCGGCGGCCGGGCAATGCGGCCGGCGGCCCCTGCAGCCCTTAACCTATTAACTTGGCGGCACCGGCCTCTCGCAGCCCTCGCCGCAATTGGCATTCGCGCTTGCAAAAGACCTCCAAGACCGTTCCCGGCGTTCCCGCCGCGGCGACGGCGACTGACGGCGGCGGCGACCCCCGCGACCGGCTGGTCCAAGACCGCCTGGAAAACTCGGGTCGGGCGGGTCGCTTCCTCTACGGGCTGTTTCCGGCGGTTGCGATCCCGGCCTACATGGTCCTCTGGCAGGGCAACATCGGCACCATGCTGGCGTTCTGGATGCAATTTACCGCCGAGGGCTATTTCGTATATCTGCTGACCGGCTCCAACTCGATGCTGGCCATCGTGGGCATGGCCCGATCGCTGCCGATGGTCTTCGTGGCGCCGGTCCTGGGTACGCTGGCCGACCGCGTCGACCGCCTGACCATGCTGGTGGCGGCGCAGGCGGCCGGGGCGATCGTGGCCGCGGTGGTGGCGGCGCTCATCTTCCTGGACCTGATCGAACCCTGGCACCTGGTGGTCGGAGCGCTGCTGGGCGGGGTCGCGATCGCCGCCAACTTCCCGGCCCGACAGGCCCTGGTCATGTCGATCGTGGGCCGCAAGTACATGATGAACGCGGTCGCCCTGCACACCACCAGCATCGGCGCCACCCGCATCCTGGGTCCGCCGGTCGCCGGCGCGGTCCTGGCATTCGTCAGCGTCGCCTGGTGCTACGCATCAACCGCCGTGCTGACGGCGCTGGCCGGCCTCTACATTCGTCGCATCAAGGCGCCGCAGGTCGAAATGCCCAATCGCCGCGTCTCTTTCGTCCGCGACATCCTGGGCGGTTACGTCTACGTCCTCACCAATCCGCAGCTGCGGCCGGTGGTGATCACCGGGGTGGTGATCTCGGTCCTGTTTTATTCCCATTACCAGTTCATCCCGGCGATTGCCCGCGACGTGCTGCTCTCGCCCGAAGCCGGCCTGGCGATACTCTCGGCCGCCTCCGGCGCCGGCGGCCTGATCGGGGCCCTGGTCGCGTCGCGGCTCGACCACATCAGTCGCAAGGGGTTGGTGCTTTTCGCCGGGTCGATGCTGTTCGGGGGTTCGATATTGGTTTTTGCCCAGACCGCCTGGTTGCTGCTGGCGGCAGTCATGCTCTTTCTCGCCGGCCTGGGTTCGGGACTGGCCCAGGCCACCAACGGGGCCCTCTTGCAGATGCTGGCCGAGGACCATTACCGCGGCCGCATGGGTGCGGTCCAGCTCGTGCTCTGGGGCCTTACCCCGCTGGGGGCCATCCCGATGGGAATCCTGGGGGATGCGACAAGCTCGTCGTTTGCGGTCGGGCTGGCCGCAGCGCTCGGGCTGGTGCTTTTGCTGGTGCTGCTGGTGGCCGCCCCGCAGATCCGGCGCCTGCAGGTTTGATCGACGCCCGGCCGCCGGGCGCCCGGCGGCTCTCCGATCCCCGAGCCCGGTGTCGGTTCCAGGAGGGTCACCCTGACCCGGTCCGTGTCGAGCATCTCGGCGACCCGCAGTGAAATCTCGTTTTCCCATTCGGGGGTCTTGTACACGGCCGCGTACAGGCGGGTGCGCTCCGACTCGCTGGCGAAGGTCCGGATCCAGATGTAGGTTTCATCGTCCTCTGAACCGGTGAAGCTGCCGACGATCGTCATTCCCCGCGCGCGCTGAAAGGGAATGATTACGTTCTCCATGTAATCGACCCAGTTCTGGCGCTGCCCAGGAAGAGCCTTGTACTCACGCAGTTCGACGACCATGTTGCCTACCCACCAAAAAAGCCGGTCAGTCCCGGACACAGTCTAGGGGCCGTTGCGGCGGAGCCATCCGCGCCGTGACAATCCGGGTTCGATCCGCTCCGCCAGTCCGTACGGGCAGCCGCGGCGGGGCCCAGCCCAATAAACTTCTAGTGGCCGCGCTAGGTGGGGAGTTAGCGGTGCCCTGCACCCGCAAACCGCTACAGCGGGACCGAATTCCCTTCCTCGGAATACCGGCGGTCGATTCTGGTTCGCAACCGGCGCAACGAAGGTTGGGCCCCGTGCGACGGGAAACTCCGAACTCCGTCAGGTCTGGAAGGAAGCAGCGGTAAGGGGACCTTTCCGGGCGCCGCGGGATCACCTGGCCCGAGCGGTGGGGGCGGATCGTGGCGGCCAATTGGGTTACAACGAAGGGTGCGCGGCCATAAAGGCAAGTTATTCAAGGCTTCGGCCACCAGTGGCCTCTGATTCGAGCCGGTAAATGTGTGCGTCCATACTGGCCGGGGATTCGCTGCGGGCGCTGTACAACAAATACCGACCGCAGCGGTTCGCCGACGTCGCCGGGCAGCGCCACGTCGTGCGGATCCTGCAGAATGCCCTGGTGCACAAACGCGTTTCGCACGCCTACCTCTTCTCGGGCGAGCGCGGCACCGGCAAGACCACGGTCGGTCGGATCCTGGCCAAGGCCCTCAACTGCCAGCGCGGCGTCCAGCCCGAGCCCTGCAACGACTGCGAGCACTGCCGCAGCGTGGGGAACGAGTCATTTCTGGATCTGATCGAGATAGATGCGGCCAGCCACACATCGGTCAACGACATTCGTGACCTGCGCGAGAAGGTCCGCTACCGCCCGGCTTCCGGCCGTTACAAGGTCTACCTGATTGACGAGGTGCACCAGCTCTCGCGCTCGGCCTACAACGCGTTCCTAAAGACCCTGGAAGAGCCCCCCGACCACGCGGTGTTTATCCTCGCGACCACCGATCCGCACCGCGTGCTGCCGACGGTTCGGTCCCGTTGCCAGCACCTGCGCTTCAAGCGCATCGACCACGCGCAGATGATCGGCCAACTCGAGCGCATCGTGGGGCTCGAGGAGGCGATGGCCGACGACCAGGCGCTGGCGTTGATCGCCCGCAATGCCGAGGGCAGTCTGCGGGATGCGCTGGGTCTGCTGGAGCAGGGCCTTGCCTATGCCGAAAACCGCCTGACCGAACGCCAGATGCGCGAGCTTCTGGGCACGGCCGGTTACGAAGGCGTCAGCATCGTCGCGGCCGCGATCGCGCGCGGTTCGGTTGTCGATGCGATGACCGCCCTTGCCCAATCGATCGACGACGGGGCCGATCCGACCGCGCTGCACCGCCAGCTGGTCGGGTTCTTCCGGGCCGTCCTAATGCTGTTGACCAGCCGCAACGAATCGGTCCTGAGCCAGTATTCGGGCGACGAACTGACGGTCCTGCGCGAAGTTGCCAACAATTTCTCGCGGATTCGCCAGCCGTTGGCGGTGGTGGAGGCACTGACCGAGCGCCCGCCACTGACGGCGGCCCGACCGCCGCAGCTCGACCTTGAACTGGCGATCGTGCAGGCTGCCCTGGCCACCGGCGCCGAGGACTCGCTGCCGCCATTGCCGACGGTCTCAGAGCGCGCTCCCACGGGGGCTCAACCCCCCGAACCGACGGCGGTCGCGGAGCCGGGCTCGACCCCCCGAACCGAACCGTCGGCCACCGAGAATGCCACGCCCGCCGGATCCGCACCATCTTCGGCGCCCGCGGAAGGCGGCGAGGCATTACCCGCCCCGGCTGCAGGCGCCGATTCACCGGCATCCCCGGCCGCAGCCGGCGAACGGTCCGCAACGGCTGTGGAATCCGCGCCAGCGTTGGCGTCGGCCCGCGCGGCCGGCGGATCGGACCTGCTGGCGCGATTTGAGAAGGCTCGCGAGCGATTCATTGCCCTGATCCGCGATTGGGACCCGACCGTCCAGGGATTTTTTCTGGGAGCGCCGGCCCGCCTGGAGGAGGGCGCCCTGGTCCTGGGCATCCGGCAGAAGTTCGCTCTCAATCGCCTGAACGACGACCCGTCCAAGCGCGCCCGCCTGACCCAGTTCGCCCAAACCGTGGTCGGCGAGCCGGTGGAATTGCGGCTCGAGCTGGTCCGGGTCGAACCGGAAGTTGAGGATTACACTGCCAGAATCGCCAGGGCCGCCGGCGAACTGCTCGGCGCCCACGCAATCAAAGACGAATGACTCGAATCTGAACCAAGGGAAAAGGGATCGACGATGCAGATGATGCGCAAGATGCAGCGCCAGATGGAGAAGATCCAAAAGGAGCTGGAAGAAACCAGGATCGAGACCAGCGCCGGCGGCGGGCTGGTCAAGGTCGTGATCAACGGCCAGCAGGACATCGAATCAATCTCCATTTCGCCGGACGCGGTCGATCCGGAGGATGTCGAGCTCCTGGAGGACCTGGTCCTGGCCGCGGTAAACGATGCCGTCGGCGAATCGCGTTCGGTTGCAGCGCGCAAGATGAGCGCCCTGACCGGAGGCATGAAGATTCCCGGGCTTTCCATGTGAACCCGGCCGGTTCTCCCCTGGCGGGCGGGCCCGGTGCTTGACGCGCAGCTGCCGGGGCCGCTGCGCGAGTTGATCGAACGATTCACCGCCCTGCCCGGCGTCGGCGCCAAGACCGCGACCCGGTACGCGATGTACCTATTGCGGTCCCACCCGGGGACCGCGGCCGGACTGGCCTCGGCAATCGGCAACCTGAGCGAACAGGTATTTGAGTGTTCGATCTGCCGCAACTACGCCGACTCGCAGTGCTGCCGCTTTTGCACCGACCCCGATCGGCAGGACCGCGTGCTGTGCGTCGTCGAGGACCCGCTGGATCTGCTCGCCCTGGAGCAGTCGGGAAGCTACGAGGGCCGCTATTTCGTCCTGCACGGAGTGCTCTCGCCGATAGACGGGGTGGGTCCGGCCGAACTGCAGCTCGCCCGGCTCCGGGACCTTGTCCGCGAGCGTTCGGTCACAGAGGTGATCGTGGCGACCAATGCATCGATCGAGGGCGATGCGACCGCCAGCGAGATCGCCCGCCAGCTGGATGGCGGCTCGTGCCGGGTAACGCGACTGGCCCGCGGCCTGGCCACCGGCGGGGATATCGAATTCGTCGATGCCCGGACCCTGGCGATGGCCCTGGAAGCCCGGCGTCCGGTCTAGTGCACGGTCCCCTCAGGCCCGTTAATCGCGCGACACCCACAAGGGGTTGATCGGCTGATTGCGGAGCTTCTGCACGGCCACGTAGAGGAGCGGCCCGGCCAGGGCGGCGATCCACGGGAGCACGACCTCCAGGAAGAAGTTCTGCCCCAGGAACTCATGGACGGCCGAGTCCTCGACGATCAGCACGACGCCGATGCGGAAGATAACCGCCGCGCCGATGTAGATCAGGATCGGGTAGCGGCCGGTGAAGTGGGCGATCAGTCCCGATCCCACGAACAGCAGCGGGATCGATAGCGCGAGGCCAAATATCAGCAGTCCGACGTTGCCGTGCGCGGCCCCGGCCACCGAGAGGACGTTGTCCAGGCTCATGACGACGTCGGCCAGCAGGATCAGGCCGATCGCCTGGCGGAATGATCCGGCCTTGCGGCCCCCGGCATGGTCGGATTTGTCCAATTTCAGCAGCCGCCAACCCACCCAGAAAAGCGCCAACCCGCCGGCCGCCGCCAGAAAGGGCAGCGCCAGCAGCTGGGTGGCCACCGCCGCCAGGGCGACCCGCAGCGCGGTGGCCGTTCCGGCGCCGATAATGATCGCGTTGCGGCGCTCGCTGCCGCTCAGGCTGGACGCGACCACCCCGATCAGGATTGCGTTGTCGCCGGATAGGACCAGGTCGATGACGATGATTTGCACGATGCTGCCGAGCAGCTCGGCATCGACGGATGAGGCGAAGGGCAAGTCGAAAGATCCTCGGAGTCTGGGTAAGCGGCGCGGGGTCCGGCCCGACTGTGAACCCGGCGCCGCATTCCGGTCCGCGAACCGGCCGGTTGGCAAAATCGCAGGCCGATCGCCCGCGAGCGCTGGAAACGCCAGGTTGGGCCATTAGATGGTATTAGACAAGATATTCACCCTGGACACCTCATCGATCAAGGTGGGGCCGGGTGCGATCTGCGAGATCGGCTACGAGGCCGCGCGACTTGGAATCGGGCGGGCGATGGTGATAACCGATCCGCTGGTGGCCCGACTCGAGTTCTTCGGCCAGGCGATTGCCGGCCTCAGGGCGGGAGGAGTGGAAACCGAAGTCTTCGACGAGGTCGCGGTCGAGCCCACCGACGGCTCGATGCGGCACGCGGTCGCGGCGGCGCAGTCTTCGCGCTGCGACGGATTCATATCGATCGGCGGGGGATCCAGCATGGATACCGCCAAGGTCGCCAATCTTTATTCGGTGTTCCCAGCCGACTTCGACACCTACGTGAACCAACCGATCGGCGGGGGCGCACCGGTGCCCGGCCAGCTGCGTCCGCACATCGCCGTGCCGACCACCGCCGGAACCGGCTCGGAGACAACCGGGGTGGCGATATTTGATTTCGCCGAACTGAACGCCAAGACCGGAATCGCGCACCGCGCACTGCGTCCGACGCTGGGAATCATCGATCCGGCCGCGACCGCGACGCTGCCGCCGATGGTTGCGGCCGCCTCCGGGCTGGATGTTCTCTCCCACGCCCTTGAATCGCTTACCGCGATTCCGTTCGCGCAGCGCGAGGCCGCGTCCGAGCCGGGCATGCGACCGGCCTACCAGGGCGCCAACCCGATTTCCGACATCTGGTCGACCGCCTCGATCGGCCTGGTTGGATCCAACATCGTTACCGCGATCGAGGACCCTGCCGATTCCGGGGCCCGCCTGCAGATGATGCTGGCGGCAGCCTACGCCGGGATCGGCTTCGGCAATGCCGGGGTGCATCTCCCGCACGGAATGTCCTATCCGGTCTCGAGCATGGTCCGCAATTACCAGCCGCCGGGATACCCATCCGGCAAGCCAATAATCCCGCACGGGATTTCGGTCGTGCTCAATTCGCCGGCGGTGTTTCGCTGGACCGCGGCGGCCGATCCGGTCAGGCACCTGGAGGCAGCCCGGCTCATGGGCGCCGAAGTGGCCGGTGTCGATAAGGGCGATGCCGGCGCGCTGCTGGCCGAGGCCATCATTGCCCTGATGAAAAAACTGGAGCTGCCCAGCGGCCTGGCCGCGATCGGGTTCGGGCCCGATGACATCCCGGCATTGGTCGAGGGCACCCTGCCGCAGCACCGCGTGACCAAGCTCTCGCCGCGGCCGGCCGGCCGCGAAGACCTGGCCGAGCTGTTCAGCGACGCGATGGGCTACTGGTAGCCGCCGTGCCGCGAGCGCTTTTGACTGACACGTTCTGGGAGGGCACCCGGATCGAGGACCAGGTCCTGGGCGGGGCCGGCATCGAGTACGAGATCGCCCCCAGCGGCGACGAGGCGACCCTCGTAGAGATGGCCCGCGACTGCGATGCAATCCTGACTGTATTCGCCAAGACGACCGCCGCCGTCATTCAGTCGCCCGCTAACCTGCGGGTCGTAGCGCGCTACGGGGTGGGAGTTGACAACATCGACGTGGCCGCCGCCACCGCCCGCGGCGTTCCGGTCACCTATATCCCCGACTACTGCACCGAGGAAGTGGCCGCCCATGCCCTGGCATTGCTGCTGGGGTTAAACCGGGCACTGCTGAAGACCCACCGCGGCCTAATCGAGGGAGGGTTCGGAGTCGGACTGGCCAAACCGGTCTGGCGCCTCTCCGGGCTGCGCCTGGGGATCATCGGTTTCGGGCGGTGCGGCAGCCAACTTTGTCGGATATCGGCCGGGCTGGGGATGGAAATCGTAGTCTGCGACCCCGGTCGCCCGATAGGCGCGGTCGACCCCGAGAGCGGAGCCCGATTCGTCTCCCTGGACGAAATCATCCAGACCGCCGACATGATCAGCCTGCACGTGCCGCTGCAACCGGACACCCACCACCTTTTCTCCGACGAAGAGTTCGCGGCGATGAAGGACAGCGCGTACCTGGTCAACACCTCCCGGGGCCCGGTGGTGGACACGGCCGCCCTGGCCAGGGCGCTGGAACTGGGCCAGATCGCCGGCGCCGGGCTGGACGTCTACGAGTCCGAGCCGCTCGAGCCGGACCACCCGCTGCGGACGGCCCCGAACACGATATTGACCTCGCACACCGCGTTCTACTCTGAGACGTCCCTGGAGGAAAACCGGCGGCGGGCCGCTCAGAGCGTGGTCGACGTCCTGGCCGGCAGAGAGCCAAACCACATCGCCAACCCCGACTTCGTCGAGCGCGGAGGGAGTCGCTCCCGGGGCTAGTAGATTCCCCGGAACATCTCCTGAAGCTCTTCGAAGGAGGCCTGGGCGGGGCTCTGCAGCTGCAATCGCTCGGAATCGGCGGTCAGGCGTGCCATTTCGTCGATGTCGTCCATGCGCACGCCGTAGGCGCTCATCCGGGTCTCGATCTCCAGGTCGTCGACCAGCTGCTCGACGACCGCGATCGCGGCATCGGCGCGCGCCGTGGTCGCGGCGATTTTTGCCGATACCCCCAGGGGCCCGGCCAACTCGGCCATGCGTTCTGGCACCGTCCGCGCGTAGAACTTGAATATCGGAACCAGGCAGATCGCATTGGCGATTCCGTGCGGGACCTTGTAGCGGGCGCCGATTACGTGGGCGGCGGCGTGAATGATGGTAACGCCGGCATTGGCCAGCGTGTAGCCGGCCAGCAGTGCACCCAGCATCTGGCCGCTGCGGGCCTCAAGGTCCGAGCCGGTCCGGTAGGCGCGCGGCAGGTTCTCCAGGATCAATCCCATCGCCTCGCGCGCGAACATCTTGGTCTGCACGGTGGCGTTGCTGGACAGGAACGACTCGGTGGCGTGACAGAACGCGTCAATTCCCGAGGCGGCGGTTACCGAGGGCGGCAGCCCCAGGGTGAGTTCGGGATCAACGATCGCCACGTCCGGGTAGATGTGCGGCGAAATAACCGGCACCTTGTTGGAGGAATCGTCCATCACCACGACCGCGTTGCCGGTCACCTCGGAAGCCGTGCCGGCGGTGGTCGGAATCGAGATGTTGGGCAGACCGGGACGGGTAACTTCGTTCACCCCGATCAGCTGCTCGACGCGCTTGCCGTTGGCGACCGCGCACCCGGCGATCTGGGCGGTGTCCATCGAACTCCCGCCGCCCAGGCCGATCACAACGTCGGCGCCCGAGGCGGAGATTTCATCGGCCGTGGCATTGATCAGCGACGCCGGCGGCTCCTGGGCCGGGTTCTCGCGCGTCTGGCTGGCAATTCCGGCCTCAGCCAGCAGGGCTTCGACGCGATCGACGATGCCGGCCTGGCGCAGCCCCTGGTCGGTCACGATAAACGCCTTGCTGCCGCCGAGGTAGCCGAATTCCTCGGCCAGCCGGGTTACGGCGCCGGCTTCGAAATCCACGATTTTGGTCGTCCTGAATACGGCAGGATCTACAGCCATAGAAACCCTCGGATCATTAACTTCCGGCACCCATCAGGTCCGGACTAAATGCGGCCGGGATGCCATAGGTATGTTCGTCGATTCAAGGCCCGTCCGCCGCCGATGCGGGCCGATTCGCTCCGGCCACTTGCGGCAGGCCCGGCCCGCGATCCGCGCGAGTTCAATTCCGCATTGGCCAGACCGGTTGGGGCCAAAATGTATGCCGAAATCCAAACCGACTCTTCCGGATAGCAAATCTTGGCCACCAGCGACAACACTCATCTTTTTGCGATCCGGCTCATTGCCGCGGCGTTCGTCCTGGCCCTGGCCGTTGCCGCGATCGCGGTGCTGCCGGCGGCTGAGAATGCCTCCGCCCAGGACGACCCCAACTGCGACACCATTTCGCTGGGCCAGCTCTCAGATCCCGAGACCGCCCTGCAGGCAAGCGGGCGCTGGAGCACCCAGGATTGCGACTCACTGTTCCGGCCCGACAGCGACGCCCGGTACTTTCAATTCGAGGTCGTGAACGCCGGTCGGGTTCGCATCGAACTGACATCTGAGACCGCCGACCCCTATCTGTATCTGCTCGGCGCCAATGGGACCCGGATCGCCGACGATGATGATGGCGGCCTCCTGCTTGACGCCCGCATTGAGCGTGACCTGGATCCCGGAATCTACCGAATCGAGGCCACCACGACCGGGGGACGCCGGCGCGGAGCGGCCGATTTTTCGCTCGCGATCGGTTATGTGGAAGGGTGCCAGTTTGCTCCGCTCGGCGAACTGACCCCGGGAGCCAAATTGACCGCATCGGGTTCGTTGTCGCACGAGACCTGCGGTTCGCGGATCGTGGTAGCTCACCCCGCCCACAATTTCGTGTTCCAGCTGGCGCAGCCGGGGCGGGTGCGAGTGGACCTGGTCTCGTCGAACAGCGACCCGGTGCTCTCCCTGGCCACGGTGGAAGGCGCCGTAATCGGCGCCAATGATGACGGCGGACCGGGCCGCGACGCCCGCATCGAGCAGCATTTGCCGGCCGGGGGTTACATCATCGAGGCGACCACCTACAGCCGGCGCGGCCTGCAGCCGCTGGCCTCCGATTACGAACTGACTGTCGAATTGATCGACGAGCTGCAGCGCCAGCAGCAGGGCAACGCCAAGCTCGAGGCCATGATCGTGCCGGATCGGGTCGTTGCCGGCGAACCGTTTCAGGTGCACTACCGGGTGGGCAATCTCGGTGGCGGCGACCTCCATCAAATCGCCCGGCGGGTCCAGATCCAGGGTTATGGCGCCAGCTTCCGCTATCAGGCGCTGCAGCGGTTGACGGTCAACGATTCGAACTGGCTGGTGGGGTCCTCCTACCACACGGACGAGATCATCGCCAGCCCCGGCAGCACCGCCCTCGAGGGCGTTGAACCGCTGGAGGTGACTCTCGAAGACGCCGGGCGATCGTGGGTGCTGGTTGCCGTGTTCATGCTCGACGAGGAGGGCAACGACATCGGCCTGCACACGCTGTGGAAGCATGTGGAGGTCATTGGCCGGGAGACGTTTGACCCTCTGCGGGTCAGCGTCGACGGCCGGACGTTCGAGGTGAGCGCGACCGCCGACCAGGATGGCGAGGTTGCCACCGAGGTCGTCAATCTGGCCGACCGCGACGCCGTCGTCGGATCTCCGCAACGCTCCCAGGCGGTCTACGCGGCCGGTGTGCGCGTCCTGCTGCTGGACGAGATCTTCAAGCGCGATGCGATCGGGCGGCTCGAGGAACTGCGGACCGGAACCGGGGCGGGTTTTGCCGCTGCCGACGTCGGCGGGGCAGGCCCCACCGTGAGCGCGGCCCGGGCGGCATTTGCCGCCGACTGTTGGGCCGCAATCGCCGAGTCCGGCCTTGGCGAATCGATCGCCGCCGGGTTGATGATCGATCCGGCCCGAGTCGAGGACCTGCTGCTCGCATATTCCGAGACCGCGGCGCAGCAATACGCATCGCTTTCAGCTAGTTGGCGGTCGCTGCGGTCCCGGCTGGCCGGCGGCGGGGCGATCACCTACCAGGAAGCCCTCGCCGTTCATTCCCAGCTGCGTTACGCCGAGAGCGTGCTGGCGGCCCAGCTGGAGGCCGGCGAATTGGTGCGCGCCGCGCGTGCCGGCGAAGACGGCTGGGGAGGCGACGTAGCACGGCGGCTGGCCAGGTATGCCCGGGAGGCGGTTTGCAGCACCACCCAACGCCAGCTGGGCGGCGCCCTGCGGCTGCCCGGGAACTTGGACGTGGAAGGGCTGCAGGCGCTCGACGCGGAGATGCGCCTGGCGCTGCCGGCGTTTGGCACCGCCACTGATCGGGCCCTGTGCGAGATTTCCGAAATAGGGGAATCCAACGACCGCCTATTCCAACTTCTCGGACTAGCCACCTTCGAATCGGTGCTGCTGCCCGGTTACCGCTACTCGCCGGCCACGGTCGACGAAGGGCCGTCGCCGCATCGCCTGCGCATCCTCGCCCGGCTGCATTCCGATGGCCGGATCGAGCACGCGGTGGAGCTAGTCGGCGGTCGGCGGATCCTACCCCAGCGCCGGTTCCTGGAAGCTGAATCGCAGCCCGGCGTACAGTATTCCTCCAGCGATGTACTGCTGCTCGGCCAGTCGATCGGGACCATACGTTCGCACCGCGGCCCGGACGGCCAGGTTTCGCTTTCCTTCCTGGCCTCCGACGGCACCCGGATCGTTCCCGACGTACGGACCATGCCAACCGAAGCGTCGGTGGGATCCTGGTTGCGCAGCAGCCCGATAGCGGTCCCGCCGGCAACTCCGACCCTGGCGGCGGTCGGATAACACCAGAATCTATGGCCGTCCGAACGTTCGGGCCGCCTACTGCGGGGTGGTGACAAAAATGCCTGAACCCATGGAACTAATCATCGACAGCGACTGCGGGGTCGACGACGCCGTAGCCCTCTGGTACGCGCTGACCGCACCGCAATTTGAAGTCGCGCTGGTCTGCAGCGTTCACGGCAACGTCGGCGAGCCCGCGGTGGCCCGCAATATTGCCCGGGTGCTCGGCGCTGCCGGTCGGACCGATGTGCCACTGGCGTTGGGGGCGGCCGAAGCCCTGGCCGGGTCGCCGGTGCCTCAGCGGGCCAGCTACGTGCATGGCGACGACGGATTGGGCAATGCCGGCCTGCCCGATTACGAAATCGATCCCCACCCCCTGCCGGCCGACCAGGCTATCGTCGATCTCTGTCGCCGCAATCCCGGCAGGTACACCCTGGCGGCCCTGGGGCCGGCCACCAACATCGCCCGGGCGCTGCGCCTCGAACCCGGATTGCCGGGCCTCCTGAAGGAGTTCATATACATGGGCGGCACCTTCAATCTGCCCGGGAACATTTCACCGGTGGCCAGTTTCAACGTGGCCGGGGATCCGCTGGCGGCCAAGGAAATGGTCAACGCCGACTGGCCCAGCCCGCCGCGGATGCTCACATTTGATGTGATGAAGGCCACCACGTTCGGTGCAGCCGAGGTGAGCCTGCTCAACGAAGGGCGAACCGCGGCGGCCCGATTTCTGCGCAAGCCGCTTTCCCATTACCACGCGGTCACCGCGAAAGCCAACGCGGGCGGGCGCATGGCCTGTCCGGACATGTTGACGATGGTCTGGCTGGCCGACCGCGCGGCGGTTGACTCGGGGTTGTATCCGCTCGACGTGGACGCCGGGCGGGACGCGGCCTGGGGGATGACCGTGGTCGATCTGCGGTCCCAGGCGCTGTTGGACGATGCGATGCGGCGCTCGGTCGATCCGGCGGTCACGCCGACCGCGATCTGGGAGATTTCGCGTTCGGCCGACGAAGGCGCCTTCAGGGGCGCTTTCGCGTCGATGCTCGGCAGTTGATCCGACCGCACCCGAGTCCGTCGATTACAATCAACGGCTAACTTTGCCGAAGCCCGTCCTTGGACGCGGTATCGTCTGATGCCGAAACCAGGCTGCGGCAGCACCTTTTACAAGTCAATATGTGCAAAACTTCAGTTTTGCCGACCCGAGGAATCCAATAGATCCCAAGATATTAAGGGCGATCGGTGGATGCCTTGGCACTAGGAGCCGAAGAAGGGCGTGGCAGACTACGAAATGCTGCGGTGAGCTGTGAGCGAGCTGTGACCCGCAGATGCCCGAATGGGGAAACCTGGCAGGCGGAAACGCCTGTCGGCCTGTTCTGAAGGATTTCCAAAGTAGGAACAGGTAGGCAAGCGGGGGAATTGAATCATCTAAGTACCCCGAGGAAAAGAAAGCAATAGCGAATCCCTCAGTAGTGGCGAGCGAAAGGGGATCAGCCCAAACCGCGTTCATGTATGAAGGTGCAGGCCGTTGTGCGCGCGGGGTTGCAGGATCGAACCGGCCCCCCTGCAGGGGCCAAGGAAGTTACAAAGACGCAGGTTAGCCGAAGGCGGTTGGAAAGCCCCGCCAAAGACGGTGACAGCCCGGTAGGCGAAAGCCCGCGACCTTCCGTTCTAAATCCTGAGTACCACGGGACACGTGAAACCCTGTGGGAACCTGGGAGGACCATCTTCCAAGGCTAATTACTCCTGGAGGGGAGTGAAATAGAACCTGAAACTGATCGCTTACAAACAGTCAGAGCGCTATGGCGACTTGGGCCAAGCGCGGGTGGTTGAACGCGGGGCCTGCTTCGGCAGGAATCGTGGGACACCGCCGGCGCCCAAGCCCGTCAACGGTCGCAACGCGTGATGGCGTGCCTATCGAAGAATGAGCCGGCGAGTTAACTGTTGTGGCGAGGTTAAGAATCTCTGGTTCGGAGCCGGAGCGAAAGCGAGTCTTAAGAGGGCGAATAGTCACAGCGGTTAGACCCGAAACCAGGTGATCTACCCATGGCCAG
>CAYXKQ010000008.1:0-19689 GCA_964465715.1 uncultured Chloroflexota bacterium | reverse complement strand
CACCTGCCGTGGGATCTGGCGCTCGGCCGCTCCGGCCAGGAATTTCTCGCGCTGCTCGGCCAGCTCGGTCGGGATTTTCTTGCCCAGGGCCTTGCGCATGACGTCGATCTCGGGCCAGCTGTAGCCGGCCAGTTCACGGGCGACGATCAGGACCTGGTCCTGGTAGACCATCACTCCGTAGGTCTCTTCCAGGATCGGTTTCAGGCTCGGATGCAGATAGGAGACCCGGTCGGGCGCGTTCTTCATCGCGACGTACCGGTCGATGTTCGACATCGGCCCGGGTCGGTAAAGCGCGACCAGAACCGCCAGGTCCTCAACCCGGGTCGGCTTGAGTTGCACCAGGGCCCGGGTCATGCCCTCGCCCTCCAACTGGAAGCAACCGACGGTGCGGCCTCGGGCGAGCATCTCGAACGTCGCCGAGTCGTCGAACGGGATCTTCTCCAGGTCGATCTGGCGCCCGTGGTGGGTCTTGATCAGGCCCAGCGCGGTGCTCAGCGTCCGGAATGTGGTAAGACCCAGGATGTCGAGTTTGAGGAAACCTATGGTCTCCAGGGTTTCAAATGTGTACTGGGCCACCGGCTCGCCCTGCTGGCCGCGCATGAGCGGCAGGTGTTCGGCCAGCGGCGAACTGGAGACGACCACGCCCGCGGCATGCACCGAGGGATTGCGCGAAATTCCCTCCAGCTTCAGGCCCAGGTCGATCAGGCGCTTGATCTGGGGGTCGGAGGCGTAGGCGGAGTTGATTTCGTCCACGTTGTCGAGCGCCCGCCGCAGGTCCCACGGGTCGACCGCGACCTGCGGGATGGCCTTGGCGATCCGATCCACGGTGTCGTACGGCATTTCCAGGACGCGTCCGACATCGCGGACAACCTGGCGGGCCGCCATCGTGCCGAACGTAGCGATCTGGGCGACGTGGTCGCGGCCGTACTTGCGGGCAAGGTAGTCGATCACGGTCGCCCGTTCGTTGTCCGGAAAGTCCATATCGATGTCCGGCGGGCGATCGCGGCGCCCCTCGTTCAAGAACCGCTCGAACGGAATATTGCGTTGTATGGGGTCGATTCCCGATATCCCCAGCGCGAATGCCACCAGCGACCCGCCGACGGATCCGCGTGGGCCGGCCAGCATGCCGCGCTCGCGCACGAACTGGAAGATCTCGGCGTGGATCAGGAAGTACACCTCGAAACCAAGGTCGCAGATGATGCCCAGTTCGTAATCGAGCCGCTCCCGGTAACCTGGCGATGATCCGGGGCGGCGCTCGTCCAGGCCCTTGAACGCCAGGACACGCAGGTGCTCGGCCGCGCTGCGGCCCTCCGGCAGGTCCACCTCCGGCAATGAAATCCGACCCAGGTCAAGATCCAGATTGCAGCGCTCGGCCACCAGGGCAGTGTTCTCGAATGCGCCCGGGAACTCGGCCAGTACGTTGGCCATCTCCTCGGGCCCGGCCAGATGGTAGTGGCCTTCCATCCGCATCCGGTCGGCATCGGCTACGCGCGACTTGGTTCCGATGCACAGCAGTGCGTCGTGGGCATCGCGGTCCTCGCGCCGCACGTAGTGGACGTCCTGGGTGCCGACCAGCGGAGCGTCAAGGCGCTTTGCGAGATCCATCAGGCCGACATTGAGTTGGCGTTCGAAGTCCAGGCCGTGGTTCATCACCTCGACGAAGAACCGCTCCGGGCCGACTAGGTCGCGGTAGAAACCGGCCAATTCCAGGGCCGACTCGGGGTTGCCCTGGCGGATACGGCGCGAGACCTCGCTGGACGGACAGCCCGACAGGCAGACGATCCCTTCGGCGTGAGCGGCGAGCAGGTCGAGGTCGATTCGCGGCCGGTAGTAAAACCCATCCAGGTGGGCCCGCGAGACCATGCCGATCAGGTTGCGGTATCCGGTTTCGTTCTCGGCCAGCAGGGTCAGATGGGTCGAACTCTGGTCTCGCCGACCCTCTTTCTTGTCCATCGTGCGCGCGGCCACGTAGACCTCGCAGCCGACGATCGGCTGAATCCCCTGCCGGCGCGCTTCCAGATAGAAATTCATCGCCCCGTACATCGAACCGTGGTCGGTCAGCGCCAGCGCGCCCATGCCCTGCTCGCGGGCGGCCGATACGAGCTGCGGGATCTTGCCCATTCCGTCCAGAAGGCTGAATTCGGAATGGACGTGCAGGTGTACGAAATCCGAACGGGGAGACGCCTGCATGGCCCGATTTTAGTGGCCGCTTCGGGCATTTTCAGGCCCAATTGCATCACTGCCGTGGCAATTACAAAACGCCGCGATGCGCTCGGTTGATAATGACCACACCCTGCAGTGGCTTAAGGGGCCGGATTGGACTTTACGAGCTTCGTTATCCCGCTGGCGATTGTCGCCGCGGCGGTGCTCCTGCTCCCGCGCATCATGGGTCCCCAGGGTCCGCGCTGCAATCGCTGTTACGGCACCGGTCACATCGACGAACGCTGGCCGGACCCTTCCAAACCGGGTGGATGGCACGTGGCCACTGGAGTCTGTCCCAAGTGCGGCGGCAAGGGCCGTCTGCGCCGCTGATTCGCCTCCGGCCCGCAAGTAACCCGATTCCGGACAGCGTATTGCCTAATCCTGTTTTTGTTGGCCTAGACGCCGGAACCACCGGGGTCAAGGCGACCGCTTTTCTGGACGATGGGGGCGACGTTGCCAGCTTCCGCGCCGAGCTGCCGATGAGTTCGCCGGTCCCTGGGGCGGCCGAGCAGGATCCGGACCACTTCGTCGCCACCTGCCTGCAGGTACTGGCCCAGTGCGTGCAGGCGGTGCACGGGCAGGGCCGTTCGGTCGCCGCGATTGGGCTTAGCGGGATCATCGGATCACTGGTCGTCCTGGACCGCCAGTTGCGTCCACTGGGAATGGCCTTCACCTGGGCCGACCTGCGCTGCGGCCCGCAGGTCGAAGAGGCGGTTGAATCCCTGGACCACGACTCGGTTTACTTCCAGACCGGTTGCCAGATCCACTCCATTTACACCGGGCCAAAGATCGCCTGGCTGGCCCGGCGCGACCCGGAGCGTTTCGCAGCCGGCCGCTGGTTCGTGCCACTCAAGTCGTACCTGCTGCTCAAGCTCACCGGATCGCTGCTGCTGGACCGTTCGGTGGGTTCCGGGTCCGGGATGCTTGACACCACCGGGCTCAGCTGGAATGACGATTGGCTGGGGTTCCTGGGCGTGGATCCGGAATCGCTCGGCGAGCTGGTCGAATCCGACCACCGCTGCCGGTTGTCCGCCGCAGCAGCCGGCCGGCTGGGGGTCCCGCGCGGGACCCCGCTGGTGGTCGGGGCCGCCGACGGAATGCTCTCCTCGCTCGGCGTCGGTGCGGTCGGCGAGGGCGTGTACACCGCCATGATCGCCACCTCGGCCGCCTGCCGAACGGTCGATAAACGCCCCATCCTGCATCCGCGCCGGGCGACCTGGTCCTACTATCTGGCCGATGGACTCTGGGTGAACGGTGGGGCCATCTCCTCGGCCGGAATCATCTACCGCTGGGTCCGCGACACGCTGTTCGCCGACCGAGCCGGACCGGACGACTATTCCCCGGTGAACGCGGCCGCCGAAGCGGCCCCGCCGGGCGCCGAGGGGCTCCTGATGCTTCCGTTTCTGGCTGGCGAGCGCTCGCCTAACTGGGACGTAAACGCCCGCGGGGCGCTGCTTGGCATGACCCTGGGGCATGACCGCGGCCACATCGCCCGGGCGGCGATGGAGTCGATATGCCTGCACCTGGCCCAGGTGATGTCGGCCCTGCGAGAAATCTGCACCGCCCCGCGGCAGGTCCGCACGACCGGCGGTTTCCGCGGTTCGAGCTTCTGGGTGCAGATGCTGTGTGACTGCCTGGCCACGCCGCTGGCCCTGCCGGAGGAGGGTGACGCCTCGGTCCTGGGGGCGGCGATGCTGGCCATGCGCGTCGAGGGAGCGCTGTCTTCGCTGCTCGATGCGCCCAAACTGGTACCGATCGTGGATGAAGTCCGCCCCGACCGGGCCGCTTCCGAGCGTTTCGCCCGCCAGCTGGAGCGCTACGAGGACCTTTACGCGACCCTCAAGCCGCAATTTGCCGGCCTGGCCGGCTAGGGCGGACCGATGCGGGCCCTGCTGATCCTGGCCGGCAACCGGCTCCTGCCCGGCCAGACCCAGCCCTTCCGCCTGCTGGTGGTGGCCGGGATGCTCTATTCGCTCGGATTCTTCGCCTACAACACGGTCTTTACCAATTTCGCGGTCGAGTCCATTGGCATAACGCCGTTCGAGCTGGGTTTGCTGGAGACGATTCGCGAGGTCCCCGGCCTGCTCTCGGTCCTGATGGCGGCGGCGGTGATGATGCTGCTGGAGCCGGTGGTGGCCGGCATCGCCCTGCTGCTGATGGCGTTCGGGGTCCTCAACTACTTCTATGTCGACTCGGTCGCCCTGCTGATCGTCTTCTCGCTGATATGGAGCATCGGCTTCCACACCTGGGCGCCGCTCTCGATATCGCTCGCGCTGCGGTTCGGCAAGGATTCGGATATGGGCACCCGGCTGGGGATCCTGCGCTCGTCGGGGAACATCGCCGCCCTGGCCGGAATAGCGGTCGTCTACCTTGTCACCGCCGGGTTCGGGTTCCGCCCGATGTTCATCTTCTCGGGGGTGATGATCGGCCTGGGCGGACTGATCATGTTCACGATCCGCTCGCGCGAGCATCCGCCCGAGCAGCGGATCGTGATCCGGCCCCAGTACTGGCTCTTCTACGTCCTGCAGATCCTCAACGGCGGCCGCCGCCACATCTTCATGACCTTCGCGGTATTTGCCCTGGTGGAGCGCTACGGCACTCCGATCTCCACGATCACCACGCTGTTCCTGGTCAACCAGGTGGTTTCGATCTTTGCCGCTTATGTTTTCGGGCGCTGGATCGACCGCTACGGCGAACGGCTGGTCTTCGTGCCCTCGACCTTCCTCATCGGACTGGTTTTCCTCGGCTACGCCTTCATCGATTCAGTGAACATCCTGTTCGTCCTGTACGTGATCGACAACCTGCTGTTCTCAAATCAACTGGCGATCTCGACCTTTGGCAAGAAGATGCTGATCAAGCCCTCCGACCTGCGGCCCACGATGGTCACCGGCCAGACCATGAACCACATCGCGGCGGTCATCGTGCCGATTACGGGCGGGATCCTCTGGCAGGAGTTCGGGCACGTTGTCCCGTTCGTCGGCGGGGCGGTGATCGCGGCCGTCAGCTGCGTCTTCGGACTGCTGATGACCGATCGGACCCAGGTTTCGGTGGAGGGCCCGCGCTTCTCACCCACCTCGGCGACCTGAGCCCGGCCCCGACCACATCGTCATCGGGTCGATTTCCCCATAATTTTGGGTGCCGCGAGACCGCCGCCGGGCGGTTGGGGGCCCCGACCGGACCCGGTCTTCCGGGCCGGGCCTTACGCCTGCCCTGAAACGGAAACCAATTGAGCCACCTAGAACAGATCATCGCCCGCGAAATCCTCGACTCCCGCGGCAACCCCACGGTTGAAGTCGACGTCCTTCTCGAATCGGGGGCGACCGGGCGGGCGGCGGTGCCCTCCGGGGCCTCGACCGGGGAGCGCGAGGCGATTGAGCTGCGCGACGGCGACGGCGATCGCTACGGGGGCAAGGGGGTCGCCAACGCGGTCGAGAACGTGAACGTGGTGATCGGACCCGCCCTGGCCGGATCGGATGTCTACGCCCAGCGCGAGATCGACGAACGAATGATCGAACTCGACGGAACGCCCGACAAATCGAACCTCGGTGCCAACGCGATTCTCGGAGTCTCGATGGCCTGCGCGGCCGCCGCCGCCGCCGACTGCCAGCTGCCGCTCTACGCGTACCTGGGCGGGGCCGGCGCCGGCGTGCTGCCGGTGCCGATGATGAACATCCTCAACGGCGGCGCCCATGCTGACGACTCCACCGACATTCAGGAATTCATGGTGGCGCCTTCGGGCGTGGGCAGCTTCAGTGACGCGCTGCGCGCGGGATCGGAGATCTACCAGGCGCTCAAGGCGGTCCTGAAGCGCCAGGGCAAGAACACCAACGTCGGCGACGAGGGCGGCTTCGCCCCGCAGCTGGAATCAAACGAAGCCGCCCTGGTGGCCATCCTGGAAGCCGTTGAAAGCGCCGGCTACCGCCCCGGCGGGGACGTCCTCCTGGCATTGGACGCCGCCGCCAGCGAATTCTGCCACGGAGGGACCTACCGGCTCGCCCGCGAGGGCCGCGACCTGGCCTCGGACGAGCTGGTCGAATTCTGGTCGGACTGGGCCGCCAACTACCCGATCTATTCGATCGAGGACGGCATGGACGAAAACGACTGGGAGGGCTGGCGCGCGCTGACCGAAGCGGTCGGGGACCGCGTCCAATTGGTCGGCGACGACCTGACGGTCACCAACCCGGCGGTCCTGCAGCAGGCGATTGACCGCGGGGCCGGCAACGCCATCCTCATCAAGCTCAATCAAATCGGCACCCTGTCGGAAACGCTTGAAGCGATCGACCTGGCCAGGCGCAGCGGGTTCGCGGCGGTGATCTCGCACCGCTCCGGGGAAACCGAGGACACCTTCATCGCCGATCTGGCGGTCGCCACCGGCGTCGGGCAGATAAAGACCGGCGGACTGGCGCGCTCGGACCGCGTCGCCAAATACAACCAGCTGCTGCGAATAGAGTCCCGGCTGGGCTCGGCGGCCAGCTACGCCGGGGCGCTGCCGCCGTTCGCCGCGCTCCACGGGAACCAGAGGTCATGAAACCCGGGCTGCGCGAGCTGCTCGAACGCCTCGCGGCCGGGCAGGTCGGGATAGACGAGGCGCTCGGCGAGCTGGGCGACACCTACACCGACCTCGGGTACGCCAAGGTCGACGACCGCCGCTCGCAGCGCACCGGATTTCCGGAGGCGATTTTCTGTCCGGGCAAGACCCCGGAGCAGGTGGCCAGCATCGGCGCCACCCTGCAGAAGGCCGGCGAGGTGGTGATTGCCACCCGGGCCGACGACGAGCACGCCGCAGCCCTGATGGCGGCCGTGCCCGGCGCGCGCCACATCAGGAACGCCCGGCTGGTGATCGCCGGCAGCGCACCCGGGCTTGTCGGCCGGGTAGCGGTGGTAACCGGTGGTACCTCCGACATCGGCGTGGCAACGGAAGCCGCCGAGGTCGCCGCCGCGCTGGGCGCGGAAGTGGAGCGTTTCTGGGATGTTGGCGTCGCCGGAATACACCGCCTGCTGGCCAACCGCGAAAGGCTCGAGCGTGCCGACGTGATCGTCGCCGTCGCCGGCATGGAGGGCGCCCTGCCCGGCGTGGTCGCCGGACTGACCGACGCGCCGGTACTGGCGCTGCCCACCAGCGTCGGTTACGGAGCATCTTTTGGGGGCGTCGCCCCGCTCCTGACCATGCTCAACTCATGTGCCCCCGGCGTGGCCGTGGTCAACATCGACAACGGGTTCGGCGCCGGGTACCTGGCCGCCCTGCTTTTGCGCGGCCGGGACCGCCGGCAATGAAGCGGGTCGCTTTCCTGCAGGCGTCCTCCGGGGCCGCCGGCGACATGTTCCTGGCCGCCCTGCTCGACGCCGGGATGCCGTTCGAATTGCTTGAGGAGCAGCTTCGCAAGATCCCTCTGCCGCACTGGTCTATGCGCCCGCGGCGGGTGGTTCGCGGCGCGATCAGCGCGACCTGGCTGCAGGTGGAGACGATCCCCGAAAAGGTGCAGCGCGGGCTCCCCGAGATCCGCGAATTGATCGGCGCCGCCGATCTGGGGACGGCGGTCGAATCCCGTGCCTTGGGCATGTTCGAGCAACTCGGCCACGCCGAGGCGGGAGTCCACGGGCTGCCGCTGGAGAAGGTGCACTTCCACGAGGTGGGCGCGGTCGACGCCATCCTCGACCTGGTCGGCGCGGCAATCGCGATCGAATGGCTCAATGCCGCCGAGATCACCGTTTCGCCGATCAACGTCGGTTCCGGACATGCCGACACCGCGCACGGCCGCCTGCCGATTCCGGCGCCGGCCACCCTGGCGCTGGTGACTTCCGCCGGGGCGCCGGTCTATTCCGGCGATGTTGCAATCGAACTGCTCACCCCGACCGGCGCGGTGATCCTGACTTCGATCGCCGACCGATTCGGCTCAATCCCGGCGATGCGGCCGACCGCATACGGCTACGGCGCCGGGTCGGCGAACCTGAAGATCCCCAACGTGCTCAGGGTCGTGATCGGAGAGCGCGCAGAGGCGGCGGGCGCCGATTCGGTGATCGTGCTGGAGACCAACATCGATGACGCCAGCGCCGAGGTGCTGGGGTTTGCTGCCGAGCGCTGCCTCAGGGCTGGGGCGCTGGACGTCTGGATGGTCCCGATCCAGATGAAGAAGTTCCGACCGGGCACCGCCCTGCACGTGATCTGCCGGCCGGAAAAAGCCGCCGAAATCGAGAACGTGATCTTCACCGAGACCGGCACCCTCGGGATACGCCGCCGCTTGGCTGAGCGAAGGATTCTGGACCGCCGGGTGGGCACCGTGGAAACCCCGTTCGGGCCGATCAGGGTCAAACGGGCCGGCGAAGCGGACCTGGTTTCCCCCGAGTATGAAGACGTCCGCCGGGCCGCACTCGCCCACCAGCGCCCAATCGCCGAGGTGATGCGGGCGACCCGCCGGGCCGTCGAGTCATCCGGCGAGAATGAACGGCAACCGGCCGGCTAGTTGAGGACTCCCATGCGCGACGCGGCCCGACCTCGCGGATCGCCGAATGGCGACATATCTGGAAGCGAGGTATCCCTGGAATATTCGGCCGCCCGGCGCATCCGGGCGGACAGCTGCCGGGCCGGCTTTTCGGCCATCGCCCTGGCCCACGCCGACCGGATCCAGCTCGAGCAGTCGGCCAGCGGGGCGGTCATATCGGGGACCACCCGCATTGCCGATTCGGCGGCGGTGGTGGCCTGCGGCGGATCGGTTCGCATCGAAAACTCGACCACACCGGTGATCATCGGCGGTGCCCTCGAGGCCCAGAGGGTGATGGCCCTGGCGGTCGTGGCGGGATCGGTCGAAGGACGCGTACACGCCTTGATGGGGACCCGCGCGGCAATCGCATTCGGAGTGGCATTGGGCCTGAGCACACTGCTGGCGCGGCTGCTGCGCCGCTGGATCTGATCTCCTCCGCAGGCTCCTGATTCGACCATATGTCCGCCCGCGCTCGATCAGCCCGTTACCTGGGGCCGGCCCGCCCGGCCGTCCAGTCCCTCCCGGACAAGGTCTGTTCCGCGGAAGATGCGGTCGCCCAGGTCCAGGACGGGGACACGGTTCTGATCGGCGGTTCGGGCCGGCCCAGCTACCCAGGGGCGCTGCTTGCGGCGCTGCTTGAATCGGAAGCCGGAGACCTGACCGTCATTTGCCTGGACGCCGAGAACGATTGGGTAACCCGGCTGCTCTCAGGCGGGCGTTGCCGCCGCCTGCTGACCGCCGCCGCCGGGCCCGGGATCGTCGGGGCGTCCGGCGATGCGGACGTGGAGATCCTGCCCTCGGGAGTGCTGCTGGAGCGCCTGCGGGCCGCCGGCGCCGGCCTGGGCGGAGTCCTGGTTCCGCGCGAACTGGCGGGCGGGGGCGAATATTTGCCCGCCAAGGTCGGCGAACGGGAGTTTTCGATAGCGCCGGCCCTGATCGGCAACGTGGCCCTGGTAAAGGCCTGGCGCGGAGATCGATTCGGCAACCTTGCGTACCGTGGATCCTGCGCCGGATCCAACCCGGTCATGGCCACCGCGGCGCCGGTAGTCCTGGCGGTGGTGGACGAACTGTACGAGATCGGCGACATCGATCCGGATTCGGTGACTACGCCCGGCGTGATCGTGCGCCAGGTGGTCAGGGACGACTGAAATGGCCTGGTCAGTGCACGACGTTGCCAGGGCCTGTGCGGCCCAGCTCGAAACCAATGACGTCGTCTATCTGGGCGCCGGGCTGCCGCGCTTGGTGCGCGAGCATTTGGCGGGACGCGCGGTCTTGGCCGTTGACGGAAGCGGCCTGGTCGGCCTGGGTCCGGCCCCGCGGGGACGCGAACGCGGGCTGCCGCCGGCCCAAGGTGGCGATCCCGTAACCGTAATTGCCGGCGGGGCGATGGTCGGACCCCTGCGTGCCGCGGCGATGCTCCGGCGTGGCTGGATTGACGTCGGATTGGTCGAAGCCGGTCAAATCGACGCAGCTGGCGATCTGGCGCCGTCCTCCGACGAATCCGCCCCCGGCAATTTGCGGGAAATCGTGTACGGCGTCGGTCGGCTGATAGCCTGCCTGCAGCACCAATTGCCGGACGGCAGCCCGGCCCTGCGCCAGGGATTCGGGCCCGACGAGTTCACGCTCGCCCGGGCGAACTGCGCCCTGGCGGTCACTGAACTCGGGGTGTTCCGGCCGACCGGGGACGGGTTCGAATTGCTGAAATCGGCCTCGTCGGTGGACCTGGCCGAATTGCAGGATCGCACCGGCGCGCCGATCATAGATCGCCGGGCCCGAAGGCCCCAGAGCGCGGATCCGGCCGCCGGGCCGGAGGAAGAGGACGACGACCTCCTTGCCAGCGCGACACCGCCGCCGGACTGACTAGGGTCGGGGCAGCGGCAACTCCACCCTCTGACCGCCCCCGGATGCCGAAATCTCGGCCGCTATGCAGGCGTGGTGGGTGTTGACCGTGCCGGCCAAGTTCAGCTCGGTATCGGTTCCCTGGTCCAGGCAGTCGAATAGATGGCCCAGTTCGCCGGTGAAGGGATGTGAGACCACGTCGGCCGAATCGGGCCGCTCAACCGGGAATTCGATGAAGCCGTCAAGCCCCGGGAAAGTCCTTGAATAGAGGCGGTTGTTGCGGACCGATCCCTGGGTTCCTAGCAGATCGACGTCGAATTGATACGGCATCCGAGCACCCAATGACGCGGAGACTTTGCCGATGGCGCCGTTGGCCAGCTCGCACACGAACACGGTGGTGGACGGGTACTCGTGGTCGGTCCCGTCGCTGGTGGCAAGTGCCGAGAGGGCAGTGATTTCGGACCCGGTGAAATAGCGCAGGGCGTCAACGGCGTGACAGCCCGCGCAAAGCAGCGCATTACCCCCGGCGGCCCGGGTCCGGGCCCAGGAAAAACCCTGGTACCAGTCCCCGACCTCGTGCCAGTAATTGACCTCGGCGTAGAAAATCCGACCAAGCAGGCCCTGTTGGATCTGGGCCCTGATCAGGTCGAACATCGGGTTCCAGTGCAACACGAAACCGACCAGCGTGGTCACGCCGGCCGCATCGACCGCACGTACCGCGCGATCCAGAGTTGCGATATCCAGGGCGGCCGGTTTTTCGATCAATATGTGCTTGCCCGCCTGGGCGGCCAGAACAGTTTCTGAGGCGTGCCGATCATTTGGGGTGGCAAGCACAACCACATTGACGGCCGAATCGGCCAAAAGGTCTTCGATGCACCCGTAGGCTGCCGCTGCAAGGTCGTTGTCGGCGCAGAAGCGGGACGCTCGCTCGATCGAGGATCCGCCGACCGCGACCACCCGGCAACGCGGGTCGGAACGCGCCGCCTCAAGGTGGGCTGAAGCCACCCAACCGGTCCCTTGAATCGCTACTCCGTAGATGGTTCCGCTCCCTTGTTAGGCGCGCCGAATCTGCCCCGGCCCCTGTTTCCCAATAGAATTTTTGTAGATATGCGCCGGGCCGTGGACCAAGCACTGATCGACTCTGCCGAGGATTCCCGCCTGGCGGAATGGTTGGGCGATCACGCCCCTGGCCGGGCCATGGCGATTATGTCCCTGGCATCGCATTGGTTGAGCCGCGGCGGACGGCTGCGGATCCGGTCCAATTCGCTCGGACTGGTGGTTCCGGCCAACGCGTCAGTGATCGGCGCCCGCCTGGTCTTCCCCAGGGCTCCGGAGGATGACCCATTCCTTGAATTCCTGCCCGGCCGGCTGCGCGGCAGCGTCCCCTCGGCAGACGATATCGAAGACTTCGTCGACAACCTTGAGGCATTCGGTGCGGCCGCCAATCGCTCGGCGACGAGCTGGCGTTTCGCTTCCGATACCGAGCCCCAGAAGCTGCAGATGATGCTCGACGCGCTTTCAGATTTGTGCCGACGGCAGTGAGTAGGGCAAACGTCGCCACCGCCCGGACCAATTGGCCGCAGGCGATTGTCGTCGGTCTGGGCGTCTTCATGGCCACCACCGATGTATCCAGCGTGACCATCGCCCTGCCGACGATCGCTCGCGAGCTGGACGTCGACCTGCCTCAGGCGCAATGGGTCGCGCTGGGTTACATGCTCGGTACCGCCAGCCTGATGCTGTTTTTCGGACGCTTATCCGACCTGATCGGGCGCCGCAAATTGGCCCTGGTCGGATTCGCGGTCTACGGCGGTTTCGCCATCGTTTCAGCATTGAGCGTGAACCTGCCGATGCTGATCGCGGCCCGAATAATCCAGAGCATCGGGGGATCGATGCTGCAATCGACCGGTAACGCATTGATGGTCACCGCGTTTCCCGCCTCGATGCGGGGCCGGGCGATGGGCCTGAACGGGTCGGTGGTTTCGCTGGGACTATTGGCGGGCCCGATCATCGGCGGGCTTATCACCGGTCTGCTGGGCTGGCGATTCATCTTCCTGCTGGCCGCCCCGCTCGGTCTGGCCGCCCTGGCCCTGGGGGCCTGGATCCTGAAGGAAGATAGGATCCCGGACAGCAGCGCCCGAATGGACTGGCTGGGAGCCGTGCTGCTGGTCGGCTGGACCGGCGCCCTGACCTACGGAATAAACCAGAGCGCGCTGCGCGGGTTGGGCAATCCGCTGATCATCGCCTCGCTTGCCGGCGGAGTAATGCTCGTGGCGGCATTCTTCTGGAGGCAGCTCCGCGCTCAAAGCCCGCTCGTGGAGTTGCGGGTCTTTAAGGTCCGCGCCTTCACGCTCTCGATCGGGATCGGCTTTCTGACCTTCATCGGGATTGCCGGCCACATCCTCATGACCCCATTCCTGCTCCAGGACGTAATGGGAATCACTCCGGCCGTGGCGGGAGGATTGATGTCACTGATGCCGCTGGGAGCGGTTCTCCTGGCCCTGCAGGCCGGGGCTTTCGTGGACCGATTCGGCCCGCGCATCCCGGCCACCCTGGGCCTGCTCATGATGAGCGGCGCCACCGCCTCGATGCTGCTGCTGGATGAGCAGTCGACGATATTGGAAGTGGGCGTGCGCATGCTGATTCTGGGGCTCGGTCAGGGTCTCTTCATGTCACCCAATTCAAGTTCGATTATGGGAGCGCTGCCGCTAAGCCATATCGGACTGGCAGGGGCGTTCAACGCCTGGATGCGGACTTCCGGATTCGTTTACGGTCAGGCCGCCTTCGGGCTCCTGTTTGCGTCCGTCGTGCTCTCGTTCGAAGGAGTCCAGGAAGCCCTGGAGGCGCCGTTCGAATTCGCCCGCTACGGTTACTGGACGGTGTACGGCACGGCCGCGGTCCTCTTCCTGGTGGGCGCAATCCTGGCATCGACCCGCGGACGGGTGGTCACACCGACCAGTCTCTGATCGACCGCTATCGCTGGGTCGGCGTCAGACCGCGCTTTTCGATGGGCACGTATTCGCGCTCCCAGGCTCCGGTGTAGTCAAGCCGGGGACGGATTATTCGGTTGTTGCCGACCTGCTCGATGATGTGCGCGGTCCATCCGGTCATGCGCGAAATGGCAAATATCGGAGTGAACAGGTCGACCGGAATCCCCAGGTTGTGGTAGACGCTTGCCGAGTAGAAGTCGACGTTTGCGTTTAGGCCTTTTTCACGCATCATGATTTCTTCGATCGCCCCCGACAACTCGAAGAGGGTCAGATCGCCAACGTCCTCCCCGAGCTGTCGCGACATCTCACGCAGCACCCCGGCCCGGGGATCGGCGGTCCGGTAAACGGCGTGGCCGAAACCCATGACCAACTGCCGCCGCGCCAGCCGCTGGCGGATCGCGTCCTCGGCGTTTTCCTTGTCGCCGATCCGCAGCAGCATCTGCAGCGCGGCCGAATTGGCCCCACCGTGCAGCGGACCCTTCAGGGCCCCAATTGCCCCGGTGATCGCCGAGTGCAGATCGGTCAGGGTGGCCGCAATCACGCGTGCGGCGAAGGTGGAGGCGTTCAGTTCGTGATCGGCATGCAGGATCAGGGCGATGTCAAGACTGCGGGCGGCGACATCCGACGGGCGTTCGCCCCGCAATTGATACAGAAAATTGGCCGCAAATCCAAGTTCAGGGTCCGGTTCGATCGGCGCCTGGCCCTGGCTGATGCGCCAGGCGCCGGCCACGATGCTTGAAGTCTGCGCGGTCAACTGCTCGGATTTGCGCAGCAGGGCGTCCGGCGAATCATCGCCATAGTCGGGGTCGTGCCCGGCCAGCGCCGAAACTCCGGTGCGGAGAGCGTCCATCGCCTGGACCGGCCCCAGATCACCGATGGCGCTCCAGACCTGCTGTGGAACAGTGGCGGAAGCCAGGCGCCCAACCAGAGGTTGGAGTTGATTGACTGCCGGAAGCTCACCGTGCCAGAGCAGATAGGCCACTTCTTCGAAGGTCGAGAACTGGGCCAACTCTTCAATCGGGTACCCGCAGTAGCGCAGGATGCCCTGCTCGCCGTCCAAATAGCAAATTGTTGAGGAGCCGGCAATTACGTCGCGCAATCCGGCAGATTTGTCTGGCAAGAATCCCCCTCAAAGGTCCGCGATCATAATAATTGACGGACCGGTGCGGCAACGGCGAAAGGACCCGTTAAATTGGCCCCGGCAGGCGTTTTCGACGGTTACATTTACGCCGACGGCGCCTCCCGCGGGAACCCCGGGGCGGCGGCCGCGGCAGCGGTCCTCCTGGACAGCGAGGGGAACGAACTCGGACGCTCCCAGATCTTTCTGGGGAACGACACCAACAACGCCGCCGAGTACCAGGGCCTCCGGTTGGGCCTGCTGCTGGCGGACCAGTTGGACAAACGGCGCATCGCCTGCCGCCTGGACTCCGAATTGGTCGTTAAGCAGATGCGCGGCGAATATCGGATCCGCAACCCGCGTCTGCGCGTAATCGCTCAAACCGTACGGGAGCTTTGCGCACGGTTCGATCACGTCGAATTCGTTCACGTGCGGCGATCCCGAAATGCGGTCGCCGACGGATTGGCCAACGCCGCGATCGACGCCTACCAGGCCGCCGAAATCTGACGCCGGGCCGCGTAGCGGTCAGATTGCAAATCTCCCCGCGCGAGGGCGCCGTTTGACCTGATTTCGCATTACGGGTGGGATTGAATTTCCGAAAAGTAGACCCAAACCACAAAGAAGTGGTTCATTGTGGGTCAAAGTGGTAGACTAGGCTTTCTCGGACAAGGAGAGCGAGTTGCAGCGCCAATGGATCGCTTCATGGGCACCTTTATGCATTCGCTCGACTCGAAGGGCCGACTGACCGTGCCGAGTCGATTTCGCGAAGGGCTGGCCGATGGCGGCGCGATTGCGCGCGGCATCGACAACTGCCTCGAAATCCTGCCGGTCGCGGCCTGGGAAGCCAAAGCCGAACGGGTCGCCGGCCTGGACGAATTCCGCAGCGAAGGCCGCAGCGCCCGCCGGGCGCTGTTTGCCAACGCTATCCAACTGGATATCGACCGGCAGGGCCGGGTTTCCATACCCGCGCCGCTGCGCGAAATGGTCGGAATCTCCAAGGAAGTCGCGGTTGTCGGAGCCGGCGAAAAGATCGAGATCTGGCGTGCCGAGGAATGGGACCAGTTACAAGCCGATCTGCCGGCGACGATCGCCGACACCTTCAGGACGGCATCCGAGACCGGTCCCAGCAACTCTTAACGGGTATACGTGTGGGGCAGAGTGCCTCCCCTCAGCCCCACACATACCGAATTCGCAAGCAACGTGGTCCAGCCAACTTCGCATCAATCGGTTATGGCGCGCGAAGCCCTAGCCCTGCTTGACCCACGACCGAACCTGGACTACCTTGACGCCACCGCTGGTGGCGGTGGGCACTCTGGCCTGATCCTGGATGGAAACGCCCCTGACGGGCGACTGCTTGCAATCGATGCCGACGGCGACGCGATCAAGCGCGCCCGGCAGCGACTATCCCGGTTCGGGGGCCGCGCGGTGCTTGCCCAGGCCAACTTTGGCGACGCTGCATCGGTTGCGCGGGAGGCCGGATTCGATCGATTCGACGGAATCCTGGCCGACCTCGGCCTTTCTTCAGACCAGCTCGCCGACCCCGAACGGGGATTCGCCTTCGCTGCAGACGGTCCGCTGGACATGCGGTTCGATCGCCGCCAGGAGCGCACCGCCGCAGATTATGTCAATGACTTGCGCGAAAAGGAATTGGCCGATCTGATATATCGCTACGGAGACGAACGCGACAGCCGGCGTATCGCCCGCGCGATATGCCGGGCCCGCTCCGAGCGCCCGATCACGCGAACCGGCGAATTAGCCGCGGTCGTTGTGGGGGCGCGGCGGCGGCGGCGGCACGGTATACATCCCGCCACGCGCACCTTCCAGGCCCTTCGGATCGCGGTGAACCGAGAGCTGGAGAGCCTGGAACGGTTTCTGGAGGGTGTCGCGGGCATCGGCGCCCGAGGCGCGCGCATCGTCGTGATTTCGTTCCACAGTGCCGAGGACAGGCTGGTCAAGCTCGCCTTTCGGTCCGGCCAGGCCGAGGGCCGGCTCTCCGTGCGTACCCCCAAGCCCCTGCGGCCTCAGGACGATGAGGTGGCTGCCAACCGACGCGCCCGCAGCGCCCGACTTCGCTGTGCGGTACTGAATTGACCGCCCGGGGCATGGAGTTGCTCGCGCTTGGTGGCGAGCGCACCGGGACGGCAGGTGGATTTTCCGGCCTTTGGGCCCGGATCCGCTCCACCGGCACCCTGCCCCGTCCCGGCGTGGTCGTCCTCACGCTGGTGGCGGCGGCATTTCTGGTGGCCATGATCCTGGTGCTGCAGTTGCAGTTGCAGGCCGCCCGGATCGCCACCGTGAACGAACTCGAGCGCGAATTATTCCAGCTGCAGCGGGTGCATTCGGCGCTGCTGGTGGAAGCCGCCACCGCATCGAACCTGCCACGGATCGAGCAGCGGGCCGGCGAATTGGGAATGCTCCCGGCAGAACCCACCGCCGCGACATCACCGCGGTCGCGCGGCGTTGCCCGGGTAGGTCCTCCGCCGGCCTGGTCCGATCCGGTCCCACCCGAAATCCCTCACTGGCGCGAACGTTTCTGGCAAGCCCTGCTGCGGTGGACCGGCCGCAGCCCCGCCGGAACCTGAATCATGGCCGTCCACCCTGCAACCGACGACCGCCCACAGCTTGGGCGCAGGTTGCTCCTGCTGGGTGGCGCCAATCTCGCCCTGGCCGGGGCGGTCACCCACGCCCTGCTGCGGATTCAGGTACGCGAGCAAAGCGCGCATACCGCCGACGCCGTGCTGCAGTTGCGAGCCGACAACTTACTCAATCCGCGGCGCGGCGACATCATCGACGCTCGGGCCAAGCCCATGGCGGTTACCCGCGTGGCGGACCGGTTGATCATTTCGCCGGCGGTGCTCTCCGATTCGGGCCTTCAGGGCATGCTCGATTTCGTCGCCCGTCATACCGGGATTCCGCTGCACGAGTTGAGGCACCGGATCCGCGACCGCCAATCCCAGTACACCGTCCTGGCCGAGGAAGTCGATCCGGTACGCACGGCCCCAATCCAGAAAGCCATCCGCGCCGGCCAGGCCGGCGGGCTGCAGATCGAGAGTCGATACAACCGGCGTTACCCCTCAGGTCCGCTAGCCGCCCACCTGCTGGGATTTACCGACGCCAGCAACTCGGGTCGCTCCGGTGTCGAGTCCTTTTACGACCTGCAATTGCGCGGCCGCCCCGGGCGCGTAATCGCCGACCGCGATCCGCTGGGGCGGTCGATCCCGGTCGGGCGGGAAATCGTCACCGCTGCCGAGCCGGGCTCCACCGTCCGACTCACCCTGGACCGCCGGGTCCAGTTGAAGGTCGAGGGAATCCTGCGGAGGTCGCTCGCCAAGTACGGGTCCGCGCACGGCACAATACTGGTCCTCGACCCGCGAAATGGGGCGGTCCTGGCGATGGCCAGCCAGCCGACTTTCGACCCCGATCGAATGCACGAGTACTCCGAGATCGGACCCCAGTTCCTCAACCCCGCGGTTCAACTTGTCTGGGAGCCCGGCTCCACTTTCAAGCTGATTACGATGGCCGCCGGCCTCGATTCGGGCACCATCACCACGGCATCGACCCACAATTTTCCGGGGGAAATCGAATACGGCGGACTGCAGATCGCCAACTGGGACCAGAAGACCTACCCGAACCAGTCGATGACCCGTCTACTGCGCCACACATCGAACACCGGCGCGGTCTGGATCGCCGATCAGATGGGGCCGGAAAAGTACTACGGTTACCTGCGCAACTTCGGGGTCGGCGAGCCGACCGGCGTCGATCTGGCCGGCGAAATCGGCGGGATCGTCCGCTACTACCGTGATCCCGGATGGTACCCGGGCGACCTGGCCGCCAACTCCTTTGGGCAGGGCCTGGCGATAACCCCGCTGCAGGCCGCCATGTGCTACGCCGCGATCGCCAACGGGGGACTGTTGCTGCGCCCGCGCACTGTCGCGGCCTTGATCGATCCCGCGGGCCAGGTCACCCACAACCCGCCCCAGGTGCGCAGGCGCGCGATCACCCCGGCCACCGCCGGGAGGCTGGTCTCCATGATGCGCGACGCCGAACGTTCGATTCCCAACAATCCGGCGCTGAGCCCCCGTTTCGACACCGCGGGCAAGACCGCCACAACCGAAGTGCCGATCAACTCGGGCTATTCGGAGGATTCCTCGATTCCCAGCTACGCCGGGTTCGGCCCCACGCGCGACCCGCGCGCCTTGGTGCTGGTGAAGATTGACGCGCCCGCCAAGGGCCGCTGGGCCCATGAAGTTGCTTCCCCGGTATTCCGCGAGGTGGTCGAGGCCGTCTTTCCGCTGCTGGGCATCCTGCCCACGGACGGCTGATCCCATGGACGCCTCGCTGCGAAGGCTGCGTACCCTCTCCTTTGAGGGCCTGTCCTGGCCGGCGAACGATTCCTACCTGCTGGCCCTGGTCGTGATAGTCCCGCTGCTGGGCGCGGTGATGATCGTCAGCGCCAACATGCCGTTCGCCGGCGGCGATGGTGACCTGCTGTCCGGTCCGGTACTCAAGCAGCTGGGGATCCTGCTGGGCGGACTGGCGTTTGCGGTGGCGGTTTCGTGCGTCGACTACCACTTCATCTGCGCCCGCTGGACCGGACTCTACACAATTGCGGTGCTGGCGTTGATTGGGGTGCTGGTTTTCGGGTATGTCGCCGATGCCTATTCGGCGCGCTGGTTCGAAATAGGGGGATTCACGGTCCAGCCATCCGAATTGGCCAAGCCGGTGCTGATCGTGAGCCTCAGCGCTCTGGCCTGGCGGTTCCGCGACCGCATCGGCACCCTGCCGGTCTTCGGCAAAGGGGTGGTGGTCAGCGGGATTCCGATTCTGCTGGTGATGCTGCAACCCGACCTTTCGACTTCCCTCACACTGGCGATCGCGGCGATGGCGGTGGGGCTTGCAGCCGGCGTGCGGCTGCGTTACCTGGTCTTCTCGGTAACCGTGTTTGCAACGATCGCGGTCATCCTGATGCTGGCTCGCGACCTCGATTACCAGATCGCCAGGATTTCGGCATTCCTGGACCCGGCCAACTCGCAATCGGGCAACTACCAGATCCAGCAGGCGACCC
>CAYXKQ010000007.1:18925-19844 GCA_964465715.1 uncultured Chloroflexota bacterium | reverse complement strand
CTTCGACAACTGGACATTGACCAACACACAGGTCCGCGGCGATGCGAACGTCGGGGTGGCCTACGGTTCCAACCCCGAACAGGTGATGGAGATCCTGATGGGTGAAATGGAAGCCCACGCCGACGTGCTCGAGGATCCCGGCCCGCGCGTCTTCTTCCGCGAGTTCGGTGATTCTTCGCTCAATTTCCGCGTCATGTACTGGGTGGAGGCGCCGGCCAAGCGGCTTAGCACGCTCACCGACCTGCTCTGCATCTGGTACCAGCGCTTCGCCGAGGCCGGCATCGAAATCCCCTTTCCGCAGCACGATGTCCACATCCGCTCGGGCGCATTGGCGGCGCCGCCGGACCCGGAGCGCTAGATCGGTCCGGCTCGCAACCGCGCGCCCGGCCCATGACCGCCGCCGGCCGCTTGGAGTAAGTCGTGCCCGATCGGCTGAATGGGAAGGTCGCGATCGTAACCGGGGCCGGCCGAAGTGACGACGAAGTTGAAGGAACCGGTTCAGCCTCGGCGATCGCTTTCTGCCGCGAGGGTGCGCGGGTCCTGCTCGTGGACCTTTCCACCGAAAACGCAGAGAAGACCGGTCACCAGATTGCATCCGAGGGCGGGGTCGCGGCGGTTTTCCGGGCGGACGTGACGATTGAGGCCGACTGCGAGGCGGCGGTCGAGGCGACGGTGACGCGGTTCGGGAGACTGGACATCCTGGTCAACAACGTTGGTATCACCGGGTCCGGAACGGTCACCGATTTCGATTCGCCGCATTGGGACCGGGTGATGGACGTGAACCTCAAGAGCATGGTCATGATGGCCAAGTACGCGGTCCCCCGGATGGCCTCCGGCGGGGGCGGGTCAATCGTCAACATCTCGTCGATCGACGGTCTCTTGACGGGCTCGTCGCAGAACATTCCCCTACGCCGCCGCC
>CAYXKQ010000007.1:11056-18915 GCA_964465715.1 uncultured Chloroflexota bacterium | reverse complement strand
GGGCGCAGTGGTGGCCCTGACCCGGAACATGGCCGGCCATCATGGCAGACAGAACCTTCGGACAAACTGCATCGCCCCCGGCCACATCTTCGCAACCCTGGTCAATGGCAGGATGACCGACGAGATGCGCCAACTCCGCCGCAAGGCCGCACCGCTGGGCGTCGAAGGCACCGCCTGGGACGTTGCGATGGCGGCGCTGTTCCTGGCCAGCGACGAGGCGCGCTGGATTTCCGGGGTCGTGCTCCCGGTGGACGCCGGGCTGCTGGCGACGACCCCGCTGGCGATATACCCCCATCTGATTTCCGACTGACGGTTGACACACCTAGGAGGTATTTGTGCCCTATCAGTTCGAACCCGGAAAAATGTACCGGAGGCCCACCCATTTCGGTCCCTCGCTGGGCCCGCGCCAGGGGCCGGGCGGGCGCAAGTTCGCATGCGACGGCAATCCCCGGACCACGTCTGTGTCGGTCAGCTTTCTTTCCAACCGGGATCAGCTGAGCGCGCTGCTCCCTGACGGTTTCGAAGTCGGCAAGCAGCCGGTCGAGCCCGTCTCCGCCTCCTACATAAAGGAGATTGAATGGCTGGCCGGGCGCGGCTACAACACCCTCGGGGTCACCTTTCCGGCCGTATTCGAGGGTGAGGTCGACAGCGCCCGTGGCCCGTTCCTGACAGTTCTCTGGGAGAACCTCGCCGACCCGATCATTACCGGCCGCGAAGACATTGGTTTTGCAAAGATCTACTGCGAATTGCCCGAACCCAGCGTCTGCGGCGGACGCACCCGCTGCAGCGCCGGCTGGCTCGGGCACAAGTTCATGGACCTGCAGGTGGAGGACCTCGGGACTCCGCCTGCCGGTGGCCCGGCCGAACCAGTCGACGGCATGCTGCATTACAAGTACGTACCGAAGACGCAGTTCTGGGGCGAGGCCGACCTGCACTACGCGGTGTTGACCCCATCGGAGACGCCCAACCGGAGAGTGATCGACCATCAGGTCGGGAAGGGGTCGGTGACTTTTCACCGGTCCGAGTGGGAGGACCTGCCCACCTTCTACACGGTGGTGAACGCGTTCGCCGAACTGGAAGTCAAGGAATTCCTGGGCGGTTCGATAACCCGGACGATCGGCGGAAAGGACCTGGGCGATCAGCGCATTCTGCGCTGATGCGGGCTCGCCCCTATCCCGGACTTCCGGCAACAAGCCGACAAAGCGTCCCATTTCTTCCGCGCGGACTGAGCGCCCGCATCGGCGCCCGCATCAGTCAGATCAGGCGCGGGTGCGCGGGCTCAAAACCCTCGCAAATTCAACTGGCCGCGGCTCAGGCTCGCGTGCGCTATGCGGGTTCGAGCCGCAGCACCCAGTCGTAACCATCCCCCGTTTTGGGCGGATTGAAGGTGTGGAAAGCACGGCCGGGCAGCAGCATCGGGTCCTGGTACTCGCCGGCCCGGGGGTCGAACCAGCGCGCCTTAAGGCGTTCGGCCGGCAGGGCCTCCATGTCAATGGTGAAGCCGTGACCGTGCGAGGTGTAGCAGAGCACCAACCGGCGGTCGGCCGAGCTGGTGGCGCAGACGTGGCCGGCGTCGGCGGCGCGGTCGGTGCGAACGATCAGGTCGTTGTCGGGAATTCGGCTGGCGTACGCAGGGATTCCTTCGAGCAGCTCGCGCAAAAAACCCATCTGGTGCGAACCCGGCAGCTGCAGCGCGATCGGCCAGGGCAGGTTGGCGCCAAAGGTTGGTTCGGGACCGCCCGGCCGCCAGAACATGAATACGTCGTTGCAGCCGTAGGTGTGGCCGCAGGCGCCGGAGAACGCCGCCCAGTAGGCCTGTTTGCGCACCAGCCAGGCGTCGGCCCGAGGATAGAAGTCGCGCAGGAACTGCGGCATGTTTTCGTACATGGGTTCTGAGTCCAGCGTCGGCTTGGGCGGATCAAGCGACCAATCGTGCTCGACCATCTGCCAGTTCGGGTTATCCAGCAGGTGCCCGGACTGAATGGAGTTGAAATCGCACCAGCCGGCGTTATGGAACCATTGCGAGGAGCTGGCCTGCCCGCTAGGGTGGTAGGTGATCAGGCCCTCCCCATCGTCGCCGTCGGCGATCCCGGCCGCCTGGAGCCGGAACACCTCGGCCTTGCCGTGCTCGGGCTGATCGCCGCCCAGCATCCAGATGACCGACCGGCCCCGATAGCGGCGACCCAGGAAGTTCCCCTGGGCGTAGGCGTTTGTTTCATCGGCCAGCGGGCGTTCTAGAAAGTGCTCGCCGCCCGGGCTGCGCGCGGTAACGATGTAACCCCAGTTGGGCAATAGAACGGCGTGCATGCCCAGTTCCTCGCAGCGCCGCACGACCCAGTCGAGATGCTCGAAAAACGCCTCGTTGGGGCGCGACGGATCGTTGTCCTCGTAGGGTGCCTGGCCAAAGCGGTTGGGCTGGTAGCGGATGTCGAACACGACCATCTGGATCGCGTTGAATCCCTTGCCGGCCCGGTCACTTAGGTAGTGGTCGGCCTCGGCCTTGTCCAGCCGGTACAGCAGCCGCCAGGCCGTATCGGCCAGATAGAAGAACGGCGCGCCGTCCGAATCGAGCAGATGGCGGCCGTTTGGCGAGATCTTCAGGGTCATGCGACTGGGGCTCGGTTGCGGAATTGGTGGGCGAGTCGAAGTTGGGCGATCAAAGCCTGTCGAATTCGTCAGCAGTCAAACCGGCCTGGCGCAGGATGCTGCGCAATGTTCCGACGGCGATTTCGCGATGCCGAGGGACGATGGCCGTGCGAACCGCGTAGTCTTCGGTCCTTGCAAATTTGACGTGGCTGCCCTTCTGACTCACTATCCGAAACCCGGCGGATTGCAGCTTGCGGGCCACTTCCCTGTAGGTGAGCGGATTAACCGGCCATGACCTCGACTTCGATTTCGCGGATCTGTGGGTGCGAAATCGCAGTTGGTGGCTCAAAGTGGAGCTCGAGGGCTTCCTTCAGGTTTTCAAGCGATTCCTCGATGGTTTCGCCTTGGCTGGCAACGTCAATCCCCAGTGCCTGGGCGATGAACCACTCTCTTTCCTGATAGACGCTTACGAAAAACTTCTGTTTCATTGCGCTTGATCGAATCGAGTACCCGGAATTATCACGAACCGGGATCCGCACCGGTTTCGCGGTTGAATTCAAGTCGGTCGCGCCCACCCGTGCGAGCGCCGCGAACATGATCAAACGGCGGTGTCATGGGCGGCGGCACCCCGGCTTGGATCGGCGGGACGTGCATCGGCGCGGCGAACCCGTTTCACATCCTGCAATTTTCCATTTCCATCACGTCATTGATCGGGCAGTTGAGAGCGCGCCGACCGTCGCCGCAGTTGGAGGTATTCCGTCTCGCAAAATTTGGGAGCCCTCTCAAGTCCCAACTGCCGGTCGGAGAAGCCCTCCAAATGAATTGCCACCTAGCCATCGCCCATGCGCTAAAAGCCGAGGGAGTCGAATACCTCTTCGCATTCCCTCACAACCCGGTGATCGATGCCTGCGCCCGGATCGGAATCAAGCCGATCATCGGCCGCACCGAGCGCACGGTAATAAACATGGCCGACGGCTTCTCGCGGGTGGCCCGCCGGCAGCGCATCGGCGTGGTGGCGGTCCAGTACGGACCCGGTGCTGAAAACGCTTTCGGCGGGGTGGCCCAGGGGTTCGCCGATTCGACCCCCTTCCTGGTGCTGACCGGCTCATATCGGGCAAACCGCCTGGATATAACTCCGATGTTCGACGCGGTCCCCAACTACCGCGCAATCACCAAGTGGTCCGGGCACATCGCCACCCCGGACGTGACCCTGGACCGGGTGCGGCGGGCCTTCACGCTCCTGCGCAACGGCAAGTCCGGACCGGTCCTTTTGCAACTGCCAACGGATGTTGGAGGCCAGGAGTTCCCCGGCGACCCGGACGCTTACCAGCCCACCCGCCGGCACCGCAGCATGGGCGATCCGGCCGACGTGTCCAAACTGGTCAGACTCCTGCTGGCGGCCGAGCGCCCGGTCATCCACGCCGGCGCAGGGGTCCTCTACAGTGATTCCTCGGCCCAATTGGTCGAACTGGCCGAACGGCTGGGCGTACCGGTGTGCGTGACCCTGAACGGCAAGAGCGCATTTCCGGAAGACCATCCGCTTTCGCTGGGGGTATTTGCCAAGGCGAACACCCTGCCGGCGTGCAAATTCGTCGCCGCCGCCGATCTGGTGCTGGGCCTGGGGTCCAGTTTTTCGATCGCCAACCAGCAGGCCTCGCTGCCCGCTGGCGCCGATCTCATCCAGGTGCTCGATTCGGAGGTCGACCTGCAGAAGGACTACCCGGTGGCCCACGCGGTGATCGGCGACCTGGACCTGGTCCTGGGGCAAATCCTGGCCGAAATCGACAGCAAACCAACCCAGCGCCAAGATCCGCGCCCGCAGATCGAGGCCGCCCGGGCCGAATGGATGGCCCAGTGGTCGGACCGCTTCGCCGACCGGGATTCGCCGCTAAATCCTTACCACGTCATCGGCGAATTGATGTCGGCGATCGATCCGGACGAGACCATAGTCACCCATGACTCGGGCTATCCGCGCGACCAGACCGCGCCTTTCTGGAAATCGCGCCCCGGCGGCTACTACATCGGCTGGGGCAAGTCCACTCAGCTGGGCTACGGCCTGGGCCTTGCCTATGGGGCCAAGCTGGCCAGCCCGCAAAAGCAGGTCATCAACATCATGGGCGATGCGGCCGTCGGCATGGCTGGAATGGACTTTGAGACTGCCGCCCGCAACCGGATCGGCGTCCTGACCGTGATCCTGAACAACGAGGTGATGTCGGGCTACGAAAAGCACATGCCGACCGCGGTGCAAAAGTGGGGGGCCGATCGCCTCGGCGGCGACTATTCGGCAATGGGCAGGGCGCTCGGAGTCGAAAGTGAGAGAGTCCGCGAGCACGACCAGCTCTCCGCGGCCTTCCGCCGCGGTTTGGCGGCGGCGGCCGACGACCGGCCCTACATCCTGGAAGTAATGACCCGGCCCGACCCGGTCATGTCCAACTACCTGCAGCAGTTCGGGCTTGAGCAGCTCAATTAGCAGTTGCCGGCCCCGATTCCGGGTTAGGGGCTGACCGCCATGGCCGGTCGCCGCCGGGGGCCCCAGGCCGAGATTCGGATCGCCCGGTTTCCCGAAGCGCTGCGCTACGCGGCGCGGGTGATTCTGCTCGTATACGAAACCAGCCCGGCGCTTACGATCACCCTGGCGGCGCTGACCCTGCTGGCGGCGCTGGTCCCGGCGGTGCAGGTCTGGACGTTCAAGCAGATCATGGACGGGATCGGCCTGGAGCTCTCGGGCCGCGGCAACGGCGACCTCACGCCGATCCTGGTGATGGTGGGGGCGAATTTCCTGGCCCAGCTGACCGGGTTCGGTACCAGGTCCGGGATCGCCCTGGTGCGCGGCACCCTGGGCGATCTCTTCTCCAACCGGGCCAACCTGATGATCCTGGAGAAATCCGAGTCGCTGGACGTCTCGTACTTTGAGAACCCGGCTTTCTACGACCGCATGGAGAACGCCCAGCGCGAGGCGCGCGAGGGCCCGGTGCAGATCGTGAACGAGACCTTCGGCCTGGCCCAGAGCCTGATCACCCTGGCGACGATGATCGGGCTGCTCTTCACGCTCTCCTGGTGGGTCGTGTTGGTGGTGCTGGCAACGACCGCCCCCTCGCTTCTGGTCGAGGTCATGTACTCGCGCGAACGATTCAGGCTGCTCACTTTCCGCTCGCCGCTGGTTCGGCGCCTGGCCTATTTCCGCTGGCTGATAACCAACGACGATTACATAAAGGAGATGCGGATATTCGATCTCGGGCGGTACCTGATCGGGATCTACCGGCGGACCTTTGACCGGTTCCATCTCCAGAACCGCTCCCTGCTCGTGCGCAGCAACCGGGCCGGTTTCCTGCTGCAGGCGCTCGGCGCAATCGGCGGCCTGGGCGTGTTCATTTATGTCGCCCTGGGCGTGTACAGCCAGGAGCTGCCGCTGGGCGACATCTCGCTGTTCTTCCAGTCCTACCAGCAGACCGTGCTGACAACCGGCATGGTGCTCACCAGCATCGCCTCGCTCTATGAGCGCGGGCTGTTCATCAAGAATTTCTACGATTTCCTCGAATTCGCCCCGCTGGTGCCGAACCGCGGCGGCGGCAAGAGGGTGCCGCGGCCCATCCGCGAAGGAATCGAGTTCGAGGACGTCCACTTCACCTACCCGGGGACCGACCAGGAGGTGCTTGGCGGCCTGTCATTTGCGGTGCGGCCCGGCGAGAAGGTGGCGATCATCGGCGTCAACGGCGCCGGCAAGACCACCGCGGTGAAGCTCCTGGCCCGCTTTTACGATGTCGACCGCGGACGCATCCTGATCGACGGCCGCGACCTGCGCGAATACGACGTCGCCGACATCCGGTCCCAGATCGGGGTCATCTTCCAGGATTTCGGCACCTACCAGGAAACCGCCGCCAACAACGTTGGCTTCGGCGAAATAGGGCGGCTCGAGGACATGGACCGGATCCGCTCGGCGGCCGACAAGGGCGGCGCCACCCCGGTCATCGAGGAGCTCCCGGCGGGATTTGCCACCCAGCTTGGGCGGTGGTTCGGTAGCGGCGGAGTGAATCTGTCCGGCGGCCAGTGGCAGAAGATCGCCCTGGCCCGGGGATTTATGCGCGACGCCCAGCTGCTGATCCTGGACGAGCCGACTGCCGCCCTGGACGTGGAGTCTGAATCCGAGGTTTTCGGGCGCATTCGTGGACTTACCGAGGGGCGGATGGCGATCCTGATATCGCACCGCTTCACCACTGTGCGGATCGCCGACCGCATCGTCGTAATTGCCGACGGCAGGGTCCTCGAGCAGGGATCGCACGAGGAGTTGATGCGGCTGGGCGGCGAATACGCGCGCCTTTTTGAAATGCAGGCAAAGTCCTACCGCTGATCCGCAACCTGCGGCGCCCGACCGGGCATCGGGATCTGGGGCCGACGCTGGTCGGACCTGGTTCAGATTGAAATCCCGCCCGGGTAGAACCGTCGCTGCTGCCGGCAAGCTTGAACTTTGGATCTATTTCGCGGCGGATCAAATGCTGGGTGGCATTCGGGAAGCACCAGGGCCACGAATTGACGATTCAGTCCAGCGATCTTCAGGGCCGCATCGCCCTTCACGGGATTTCGACTGGGCAACGGATGCGGGGTCCGATCGCAATATTGGCTAACATAGCTAAATTGCTTTTCGGAGATGAAGCGTGAAGCACTTCACGGCGACGGAGGCCAAGAACTCGTTGGGCCGAGTTCTCGCCCTGGTCAAGAACGGTGAAACCGTGCTCCTTACGTCGCACGGAAAGCCGGTAGCAACCATTGCGCCGATCACGATGAATGCGACCGGCGATGAGAAAGCCCGGCTGGCCGAATTAGTCGCCGAAGGGTTTTACGACCCTCCTCGCCGAAAAATCAACATCGCAGATTTGTATTCGGGAGATGTTCCGCGCCTGCCTCCCGGAATGACCGCGCAAGACCTGATCGATTGGGAAAGGTCCGGGCGCTGATGAAGTACTGGGATTCCTCTTCAATAGTTCCGCTGCTGATGGACGAGCCGACGTCTGAAGCGCGGCGTACCCTCCATTCAGACGACGCAGCCATGGCCACCTGGTGGGCAACATCACTTGAATGTGAATCTGCGTTGTGCCGAATTGAGCGCCAAGCCCGCTGCTCGCCCCTGCGCATGCAGGAAGCGCGCAATCGCTTGCGGGGACTAAGTGAGTCCTGGAATCGCGTGATGCCCAGCGAACAGATCCTCATTCGGGCGACTCAGCTGCTGCGTACCCATCCCCTTCGCGCGGCCGATGCACTGCAACTGGCCGCGGGGC